>JBAXGQ010000119.1:0-4495 GCA_037139315.1 Burkholderiaceae bacterium | reverse complement strand
ATAATGGGTATTCGTCAATAATGATCGATATGTTGACTCAATTTCAAACTTTAGCCAAAGTTCCAGGAAGCGTTCCACCATCACCGGCTGTAATATTAAGATAAGTAGCTAAGGATGAGCCTCTTGGGCTCACTATGAATCACTATGCCAACTCTAGGGTTGGTATTTTTTTGAGCGTTACTTTGAGTAACGCTTATGAGGGGAGCTGCTTTGGTCAACTAGAATAATAATCTTCAAATGATTTTTTTCTTTTCCATTAATAGCTTCTCTATTTTACTTTGTAGATTTCCAATAGTTTCCGCGAAAGAAAAATATCGAGCTTCTTTACCAGCCTTAATTGTTTGATTTGCCCTCTTTTCATTAATATGCTTAAGTCTTTCTAAAATATTTTCTAGGGCTTCAATTGATAAATCTGAACTTGTTACTTGTCGGTTAATCGCAATTAATTCAGCATAATGGTCATTTTCATATATGGCCAATCTAATTTTCATTAGATTCCCAGCTAACTCTCTAATAGGAAATAGGATAGCAAGAATAGCGAGTAAAAACACAGAAAAACGATCAATTAATGTAGCTGCCCAAAAGGGAAAATAATTAAGCAAAAATGGAGGTCCATAATCATAGAAGCGTTGCGCTACAGGACTAATCTCTATTAATGGGTCGATATAGCTTGGGAATTCATTTCTTTTAGCAAAAAAGATTTTTTCAGTTCCCCTTTCAGCTTCCTTTATAGCCATTAGGATGGCTAATTGAACATTAGGATCAGCATCTTTTCTGACCGCCAAATTAGTCGTAATTGCAATTAGAGAAGTAGTTTTATTTGGAATGCGTTCGGCGATGTCAAAAGATCCTGCTGGAACAACTACTTTCTGTAAGAAAGGGATGTTTTTCGTATAAGCATCAGCCTCACTAAAGTCGTATAGCTCGAGAATAGGATTATTAGCCAATTTACGCACATTAGGATCATAGGCTTGACCTATAAATATCAAAACATCCAACTTCCCGCTATCGAAATCCTCGAGTTGCTTGACTAGCGTATTGGGTATGAAATTAGGATTATTTCTAATTTCAACTTTATTAAGTGAAAATATTTTCTCCGTTACAACATATCGCCCACTAAGGATTGGTCCAACTCCAACCCTATACTTTGCTAGGTCTCGAAGGCTAGATAGTTGACCAAGCCCTTTCCTGTAAAAAATCCAAATTGGTTCGTAATCAAAGCTCCCTAAAGAATAAAAAGACTTATTAAGTTCCGAGTTAAGGGCCCCAGGAATTAAAAAAGCAACATTTACACCGCTATTAGAATCTTTAAGAAGCATCGCATTTTCAACTGTTCCATTTGAGGTGCGTATGGAGTATTTAAATCCCTTGGCTTCTACATATTTTCTGGCATTCTCCGCAATTTGATACCAGCTCGAGTCTTTTTGGTCTGCTACTAAGATAATTTCTTTCGTAGAAATATGGCCTAATAAATAAAAGAGGGTTATTAGTCCTGCAAGTAATATTATTACTAACAGTTTTTGCTCTAGAACAACCTCTTTAATTGCTAGTAGCTCCTCTTTAATGGTGAGCAGTAAATATTGGTGTGTTTTTAATGTCGATGGTTTCTTTAGGCTCATTTCAACCACTTTCCTAGTTGGCTTCTTGCAAATATTTTAAGTCATTATAGGATTAAGCATAAAAGGTTCAAGCCCTCTTGAACTCATCCATAAACGGATTTATGTGATAAAAATATTCTGCCAGTGATCACGAGTACTTCTTTAAAAACTTAAAATATGATCACCTGTATTTAGCGATTCCTGGGTCTTATCCAAATAATTATCTAGGTAATGATTTAAATTTATTGTTTTGGTCCATCCAATTTAAATAATCGCACTGCATTTTTGTGAGCAATTTTTTCAACTACTTCTGGTTCAAAGTAAGGTAAAAACATAGTACGCATATCGTTAATCATTTCGCTGTAACGTGTTTCTAACCTACAGCAAGGATCAGTGCCCAACATAACACGGTCTGGATGCTTTTTGATCACATTGAGCCATGCCGGCTTAACTCCATCCTTGTCAAACATCTTTCCGGATTCAAAAGGTCCTGCATGAACTGGCCCATTCTTGCCTGATATTTCACAAACCACATTAGGTAAATCAGTAAAAAACTGGTCCATAATTTTTGGATTGCTTCTTGGCAAACAATGTGCTAGTACCGTGAGCGTACGTGGATAAGTTTTTGACATGTAATACAAGTCCTCAACAAATTCAGTATCGTATTCTGCGTGGACTTGAACATAGGCTGCGTACTTGTTTGCGATTTCATACATCTTTTCAATTGCTGGAGTACGGATTCTGATCTGACGGCTAATATCCGGTGAACCGCTTCGGTGATTATCGCTGTGAATTTCTCCAAAGCCTTTTAATGTGCCTGCATTAAACATTTCTTCAGCTTGAGCAAACATGTTCTTAAAGTGCTCAGGATCTACTAGGGCGCTTTCACTGCGAGTATTGATAAATTCTTCCTGTCCAATTGCGGAGATATATCTATTACCTAGAGCATTGGCTAGGTAAGCTTGGTAATCACCAACGCCACCTGCCCATTGCACGTTATTCTTTTCCATTTGATGCTTGAAGTAAATAGGACCTGTGCTGTCCGATGTATTGTAAACATGCATGTGTACATCGGCTATGGGAATCGTATTAGCCAACTCAATAGATTGAGCTGTTGGTTGAGCAAATGAATGAGAAAAGACAAATGCAAGAGCAAGGAAGAGCTTTTTCACGATTTATTTTCAAGTAAGCAAGCGGATAGCATAAAGCATCTTCAGCTCTATTCGATTTCGCCTTTGGCTACGAAGAAATACAATAGCCTACTTAATTAGCTATAGTCAGTTGGAATAAAAAAGCCCCGTCTTCCGGGGCTTTTTGGTTTGAAGTGGCTCTATTAGGGTTTGGTCTGTACCTGTACGCGCTTCCAGCTAAAGGGGCCAAATGAACCGACACCATTTTTTTCGGTTGCCGTGATGTCAGTCTTGCTAGGGTCAATAGTGAGTTTGATGTACTCCATATCAGTTGCAGCAGGAGTGGCATTTCCATGTACGACCAAGCGATGAAAATTGGGTACGTTATAGCTTGGCACATAATTTGCATTTGTTTTATCTTGCACAATTCTATAGGCATCAGCATAGGTAGCGCCATCTGGAATAATGGGTTTTAAAGCTCCAGCCTTGACGCTTGACAGGCAGGATTCTGTTGCTGTCGAAAAAGTACCAATTGGGGTTGATGGAACTTCAATTGTGCAATCAGCACCTAAAACTAATGGATTATCAGAGCGGTAGAAATGAGAGTCGTTATGTGTCCAAAGTACAGGTTTACCAAAGTCTTTTGTGAGCACAGCAAGTCTATCAATGTATTGCTTCCACTCAGTGAGTGTTTTGTCTGACATTTTATTACTGTCTAGATCCCACATATCTCCCTGAACCATAATTAATATGGCACTGTCGTTATTGGCTTTAGCTTTGGCAAAAATAGTATCCATCCAGCGCAATGCTGCACCTGTACGGTTATCAATTTCCTGCTGCCGAATTTGGTCTGAAATTGAGAGAGCGCTAAAGCCGCTAACTCCTGTGCTGAGATAACTGGCACCATTGTTTGAGCCGCCAGGTAAGTTAATGGTAGCAATTAATACGTTTGATTTTTCGAACCATACATTTTCTACATATGCTTTGTCTGAGGGGTAATTTGGATCGTATCCAGTAGCTTGGGTTTGAACACTCATTGTGGTCTTGCCTAAAGTTGTTCCGGGTTGAGGAAAGAATATTGAGCGAACTAGATCTAGATTTTTATACGGATCGCCTAAAAAATAGCTATTGGATGTTCCACCGCCTTCCTTGGCCTTTTGACAGTCAATCCATTCGTTGTCGCCAGGGGTGAAGATAAGTGGGGTTGCAAATGAAAGGAACTGATTAAAAATAGACTGGTTGTAATCTTGTGTGCAGTATTGTTTGCCAGAATGGATATCTCCAGTATGGAGCACCATGGACACATCTTTATCGCTATTGATTGCTGCGATATAGGAAGGATATTTTGCAAATTCAGCCGTGTCTGTTGGGCTGGCTCCATATGGGGAATCACCAATCAGTGCGAGAGTAGTAGGGGAGGCAGTGCTAGTCGTTGAATCTCCACCACCGCAGCCTGATATAGTAGCCATTGCTAAGAGGGCAGTTATACAAGAAAAATTCTTCAAATGGTTCATAAGGGCTTTCATGAAATTAAGTGAAAAAAAACTATGGATTCAAATTATTTAAATATATATATATTTCAATTTGATGACATTTACTAGATAAATCATCGTGTCGGTAATTCGATTTGGCCCTAGGTCACTAAGAAGCACCAAAACCACCTGTGGGTAGTTTTTCCACTTTGGAATATTATAAAAATAGATCAATGGAGTTAATATGTGTCGATGGATGGCCTATGCTGGAGAAAAGATTTATTTAGAAAATCTC
>JBAXGQ010000118.1:0-4500 GCA_037139315.1 Burkholderiaceae bacterium | reverse complement strand
CGACCTTCGGGTTATGAGCCCGACGAGCTGCCAGACTGCTCCACCCCGCGTCTGAGCCTTCGATTCTAGCATTTTTAAGCCTATTTTGTCGAGCCCTACAGGCCTTTAAGGGTATATTGTGATAATTAAGCGGGGGAAATAAGGGCTCAAAGGAGTAATATATTGCCTTGCAATATCAATTTGAGGTTAAGTAATGTCGGTTAGCAATCCCGAGTTTTCAGAATCGACGTTACTACGTCCCATCGAAATTTCTCATGGTGCCCATCACGAACATCGTGGTCCCATAGCTGGTCTAGTCGTTGCTGCTATTGGCGTGGTATTTGGTGACATTGGCACTAGCCCCCTGTACGCTTTAAAAGAATGTTTTAGTGTTGCCCACGGCATTCCATTTTCAGCAGAAGCAGTCTATGGCGTGATCTCGATGGTGTTTTGGGCATTTACCATCGTCGTTTCATTAAAGTATGTGCTCTTCATTATGCGTGCTAATAATCAGGGCGAGGGCGGCACTTTAGCGTTAATGGCTTTGGCATTACGCTCAGCACCGGTTGGCTCTCGCCGTGCGATGACCTTAATGATGATGGGCGTGTTTGGCACTTGCATGTTTTATGGTGACGCCATTATTACGCCAGCAATTTCGGTTTTATCTGCTGTTGAGGGGCTTGAAGTTCTTTCGCCAAACCTAACTACTTACGTCATACCCGTGACCTTAGCAATTTTGACAGGGCTATTTTTAATTCAGAAAAAAGGTTCGGCATTAGTCGGTAAATTGTTTGGCCCCATCATGGTTATTTGGTTTGTGGTTTTGGGTGTGATGGGTATTTACCAAATTATTAGTAATCCCATTATCTTGCTTGCATTTAATCCCTTATACGCAGTTGATTTCATGATCAATCATTCGTTACAGGGTTTTATTGTGCTTGGCGCAGTATTTCTGGTGCTCACAGGGGCCGAAGCTTTGTATGCCGATATGGGGCACTTTGGTATTAAGTCGATTCGGGTGGGTTGGTTCTTTTTAGTGATGCCCTGTTTATTATTAAATTACTTTGGTCAGGGGGCCATGCTGCTTCTCAATCCTGATGCAGCGAAAAATCCCTTCTATTCCATGGTGCCTGATGTATTTGTATTCCCCTTAATTATTTTGGCAACGCTTGCAACAGTCATTGCCTCACAAGCGGTTATTTCTGGGGCATTTTCCATTACGAGCCAAGCTATTTTGTTGGGTTTCTTACCCCGCATGAAGATTCAACATACGTCAGATAAGTCGATCGGACAAATTTATATTCCTTTAGTCAATTGGATTTTATTTATCTTTGTGATTGTGATTGTGTTGGCATTTAAGAAGTCGGAAAACTTGGCGGCTGCTTATGGTATTGCAGTCACTACAACCATGATTATTGATACGGTTTTAGCGGCAATTGTGATGCGGGTGCTGTGGCGCTGGAATGCCTATTTAGTAACCTTCGTAATTTCTGCCTTTTTATTCGTCGATGCCGCTTTCTTTACTGCTAACTTATTAAAAGTACTTGAGGGTGGCTGGTTCCCATTGCTACTTGGCGGTATTTCTTTTATGTTGCTCTTAACCTGGTACCAGGGTCGGCAAATGATGCGCGAGCGGGCAACCAATAACGGCATTAAGCTCGATTCTTTCATGAGCTCCTTACTAAAACATCCCCCCCATCGGGTAGAGGGTACCGCAGTTTTTCTCACTGCCCATGTTGATTACTTGCCTGTGTCTTTCTTGCATAACTTAAAGCACAACCATGTATTGCATGAGCGAGTTTTTTTTCTGAAAGTGAGTATTTGGGATATACCCCGAGTACGAAATGAAGATCGTATTACGCTGCGGGAAATTGAGCCAAATATTTTTGTGGTGCGTGCAGTTTATGGTTTTAATGAAACGCCAGATATGAGCCAAATCATGCATTTGATTGAGACTAATGCGAAGTTGAAATTTGACTTAATGAGTACCTCATTTTTCTTATCGCGTGACACCATTGTGCCTACCGATACGAAGGGCATGGCTCTTTGGCGTGAAGCCATATTTGCCTGGATGTATCAAAACGCAAGCCGCCAATCTGATTTTATTAAAATTCCCGCAAATCGCTTAGTTGAATTAGGCGCAAAGGTTGAGATTTGAAAGCCGTATTTGCTGCGCTTAGTATGGTATTAGCCGTTTTGTGCTGCGCTAGTTCGGTATGGGCTAATACTCCTGCGGAAGATGAGTTGGCTGAGCTGAATAAAATTGAGGCGCAATTATTATTGCAACGTCAGTGGATTGATTATCGTTGGAAAAAAGCGTCTGCAGCGTGTTACAAAGATTTTTTTGTGACCTATTGTTTAAAAGGTACGCGCGCTGATTATCGCGAACAAATTGACCCTATTCGGGCGCAAGAAGTTGCTTTACATGAAAATCAGCGGATTGTGCGCGACAAAATTAAAGATGCCAATGATGCCAAGCGGGCTGCTGAGCGCGCTGATCCCGCAAAGGCGGAGCAACGTACTGATAATAAAAAAGCATTTGAGCAAAAACAAAAAGACGAAGTTGAGCGTGCCGCTGATTTAGAAAAACGCCGTAAAGATGCGCCACGGCGTGCGCAAGAAAATAAAGCAGGCACTCAACTCGATTAATTTCCTATGGCAAAAGTAAAAACAGTTTACGTGTGCCAAGCTTGTGGCGGCACTTCTGCTAAATGGCAGGGCCAATGCCCAACTTGTCAAGCTTGGAATACGCTGGAGGAAAGTATTGCTGAGACACCAAGCGCACCTCGGTTTCAGGGTTTAGCACAATCTATTCCACGGCAAAAATTAGCCACCATTCAAGCGGAAGATTTGCCACGCCTACCCACTGGTATTGAAGAGTTTGATCGGGTTCTGGGTGGCGGTTTAGTGCCTGGCGGAGTGGTATTACTTGGCGGAGATCCCGGTATTGGTAAATCGACTTTACTATTACAGGCCTTAGCGCAAATGAGTGCGGCTGGAGTTGCAGCGCTCTATAGCAGTGGCGAAGAATCGGCTGCTCAAATTGCACTGCGTGCCAAACGCATTGATTTAAAAGCTCCTCAGCTTGAAGTATTAGCCGAAATTCAGCTAGAAAAATTGTTAACGATTATGGATACGGTGCGCCCACAAGTAGTCGTGGTTGATTCGATTCAAACAATTTATTCCGAAGCCTTTAGCTCTGCACCAGGATCAGTGGCGCAGGTGCGCGAGTGTGCAGCCCAGTTAACGCGTTTTGCAAAGTCGACCGGTATCTGTATTTTATTAGTTGGCCATGTGACTAAAGACGGACATTTAGCTGGCCCGCGGGTACTTGAGCATATTGTCGATACCGTGCTGTATTTTGAGGGTGACACCCACTCGAGTTTTCGTTTAGTACGCGCAATTAAAAATCGCTTTGGTGCCGTGAATGAACTTGGTGTTTTTGCCATGACAGAAAAAGGCTTACGCGGCGTATCAAACCCTTCGGCTATTTTTCTTTCGCAGCATGCTGAAATGGTGCCAGGTGCTTGTGTATTAGTAACACAAGAGGGTAGTCGCCCCTTATTAGTTGAAATTCAAGCCTTAGTTGATACCGCGCATATTCCTAATCCGCGTCGCTTAGCAGTAGGCCTAGAGCAGCACCGTTTAGCCATGCTCTTGGCGGTACTGCATCGCCACGCTGGAATTGCTTGCTTTGACCAAGATGTTTTTTTGAACGCAGTTGGTGGGGTCAAGATAACTGAGCCTGCAGCAGACTTAGCCGTGTTACTAGCGATTCAATCCTCGATTCGTAACCGCGCTTTACCACGAGAACTCATTGTTTTTGGCGAAGTCGGCTTAGCCGGCGAAATACGGCCTTGTCCACGGGGTCAAGAACGTTTAAAGGAGGCCGCTAAATTGGGCTTTACCGTCGCCATTATTCCTAAAGCGAATATGCCCAAAACTAAAATTGCTGGCCTACGCATTATTAGCGTTGAGCGCATTGATGAGGCGATTGCTGCAGCGAATGATTTGGAGTTAGCGTAAGTCTTCTGCTTGAATGAGGATGACTTGCTGATTGCCAGCAGATACCTCCATCCAAATAACCGGTATTTGGGGAAAAGCCACATGAAAGTGCTCAGCCTCATTACCAATTTCAATTAAGAGTGCGCCGCGTTCATTTAGATAGTCTGGCGCTGCGTCAATAATGCGACGGATCAAATTCATCCCATCGCTACCACCCGCCAGTGCAATTGCAGGTTCAGCTTGATACTCTGCTGGTAAGGCTTGCATTGATGCATCGTTAACATATGGTGGGTTACAGATAATTAAATCAAAACGCTCTTCTTCATTGGGGTCTGGTAAGGCGTCAAATAAATCGCCATGCAAAAGCTCTATTTGTTCGCTAAACCCATGGCGTTTTAAATTCCGCGAGGCTAAAGCTAGGGCGGGCATACTGATATCACAGGCTGTCACGCGAATATCGGGGCAAGCCAGGGCGGCCAAAATTGCTAGCGAGCCATTGCCAGTACAAAGGTCGAG
>JBAXGQ010000117.1:0-4565 GCA_037139315.1 Burkholderiaceae bacterium | reverse complement strand
TCTGGCTTCACACCTTGTGCCTTGAGTTGCACGCAGGCATCGATACTCGGATGAATCACAATACCGCAAGCAAAAGGTTTATAGGTGTTAAGGGAAATTTCAAATACCTTGCCTAAGCCGCGCTCGATTTCAGACCAATCTGCTTTGGTTGAAACGGTCTGGACATAGCCCCGACCAGCCTCAAGCGCTTTACTGCTAGCAGTAAAGCCATTTTTTGCAAGTAAGGCTGAGAGTTGCCCCGCGCGCGCAGCACCACCAGGGTGAAACGGTTTGGTCATGGTGCCAAATTGTTCGCGTATGCCAATGGGTTGCGAAGCAGCAATGCCTAGTGCCATTGCAGTTTGCTGGGCATTGAGCCCCATTAAGCGAGCACTCGCTGCGGCTGCGCCTAACATCCCAGTTGAGCTAGTGATGTGCCAACCACGATGGTAGTGATCGGGATACATACAATTACCAATTCGACATTCAACATCAATTCCTAAAACCAGCGCATCAATCAGCTTGCGCCCATTGGTGTTGATATGCTCGCCTAACGCCAAAATAGCGGAGGCTACCGGACCAGCTGGATGAATCACCGTTTTTAAATGGGTGTCATCAAAGTCAAACGTATGCGAACTAATCCCATTAATAAGTGCTGCTCCAGCCATATCAACCCGTTCTTTGCGACCTAGAATGGTAGCTTGGGGCGCAGGTTGAAATTCTTGAATCGCTGCTAAAGAAGTTGCGACACTTTCGTGCTGAGCTGCACCAATCGCACAGCCGAGCCAGTTTAAAAAAGTGCGATGTGCCTCATGCTCGACTTCAGGAGTCCAGCCGCGACTGGGATGCTGGGCGACAAAATCAGCCAGAATTTGGGTAACAGGTGGGGCATTGAGATCGGCTGCGGCTTGAATGGTTTTTGACATACTGGGTTCCTGTGATTTATTCGATTTCGATTTTTCGGTCTTTGACAACTTTAGTCCAACGGGCAATATCATCTGCCATGTAGCGCCCGAATTGGTTGGGCGACATGGGCATGACTACCAATGCTTCACTGGTTAACTTTGCCGCAAACTCGGGATTAGTTAATACCTTGTTTAATTCCATATTTAATTTACTGACCAGTGCTTCTGGCATTTTGGCAGGCCCCACAATGCCATACCATTGCTGGCCCTCAAAGCCTGGGTAACCGAGCTCTTTGAAAGTCGGTACATTAGGAATAGCAGGATTACGATTTGGCCCAGTTACAGCAAGCGGACGAATTTTCTCGGTTTCAATATAGGGTAGCGCGGCAAATAGCGCGGGAAACATCGCTTGGGTTTGGCCGCCCATTAAATCAGTAAACGCAGGCGCAATACCGCGGTAGGGAATGTGCACTAAAAAAATACCCGCCTCATTCTTAAATTGCTCCATTGATAAATGCGTCAGCGTTCCGGGGCCAGCTGAACCATAACTTAATTGAGCGGGATTTTTTTTAGCATAGGCAATAAATTCTTTGACATTTTTGACCGGTAGCGCCATGTTTAAGACGAGTACATTTGGCGTTGCGCCAATCATGCCAATTGGCGTGAAATCTTTAATTGCATCATAAGGTAGCTTGCGTATTGCGGGGTTAGTTCCGTGGGTGCCAACATACCCAATCATGAGGGTATAGCCATCAGGAGCTGCTTTAGCAGTAGCTTGTGAGGCAATAATGCCGCCTCCGCCAGTGAGGTTTTCAACAATAATGGTTTGTCCTAAGGCATGCCCCAAACGCTCAGCAACAGTGCGGGCAATTTTATCAAGGCCGCCACCAGCAGCAACTGGCGCTAATAAGCGAATTGATTTATTGGGATAAGGGGCGGGTTGCGCTAGTCCAGTCAAGGACCAACCTAAAGTAAAACAGCCCACTACACCTATTTGGATGGATAAAAAAATCGGCACAAGCCGATTAGTCAATTTGTTCATCAATTTATCCCTCTATTTGATGCTTATTATTTTAATAATATTGCTAGTGCTATTTCTTAAGACCTTGATAATTGCTAGAGATAGCGCTAATAATCAATCGTTTATTTTACTCGGGTTTTTACGGATCGACTGATCCAGGCCGATGGTTTCAAGGGTAGGCTCGAGGGCTTCACGGTCATCAAAAACAAAACAGGTCCCCTGATAATGATTTGCACCGACTTCTTCAAAATACTTCAAGATGCCACCCTCTAGTTGATAGCTGTGTTGGGCGCCTAGCTCACGGAGATATAAGCCAGACTTTTCACAGCGAATGCCGCCAGTACAAAAACTGACGATGGTTTTATCTTGCAATTCAGCGAAGTGCGGCTGAATAGCGGCGGGAAAGTCGCTGAATTTATCAATTTGCAAGTTCAAGGCATTTGCAAAAGTGCCGTATTCGACTTCAAAAGCATTGCGAGTATCGAGCATGACTACAGGCCGACCCAGATCATCGGTGCCACGATCTAACCATGCACATAATTGCTTGGGGGAAATAAATTGAGCGCGCCCTTTTTTAGGTTGAATAGTAGGATGATTCATGCGAATAATTTCCGCTTTAATTTTGATCAACATGCGACTAAAGGACTGAGAATCAGACCAACTTTCTTTGGCTTCCATTTGCGCAAAGCGCGAGTCATTACGTAACCAAGCAAGAAAGGTACGTACTTCATTTTCAGCACCAGCTAAAAATACATTAATACCCTCAGGAGCAAGCAAAATTGTGCCCTTCAATTGGAGGCGATTACATTCGGCTAAAGCGCTTTCGCGTAATTTACTGGGATTTTCAATCTCAACAAATTGATAGCTAGCAATATTTAAGATAGGCGGCATACCCTATTATCAAACAAGATGGATGCACTTCTCGGGGACTGCCTGCGCTAGAGCACAGAGGGGGGTTAAACTATCCTTCCCGCTGGAAATATCGAGCCACCAGCAGCATTAATAAAAGCGTAAAAAGTATCGTAAAACGCCGTATTTAGGAGATCCGTATGAGTTACCGCATCAAATCAAAAACCTGCCTTTTAAGCTTTATTTTTGGCCTTGCAGCCAGTTTATTAGGGCTTAACGCCTATGGTCAAACTAGCCCTAATGCAGCCGGCTTAGGCTCTTGGCCGACGCAAAAACCGGTACGCTTAATCGCAGTTTTTCCTCCGGGGGGGTCGGTTGACCAGGTAGCCCGTATTTTGGCGCCAGCGATTCAGGCTGAACTCAAACAAAATGTGATCGTGGAAAATATTGGTGGCGCTTCAGGCGTAATCGGTACTGGAGCGATGGTGCGCTCTGACCCTGATGGATACACCTTTGCGATTGTTTTTGATACCCATGGCGTGAATCCAAGCATTAAAGATAAATTGCCCTATGACACTATCACTGATATTGCACCGGTTACTTTAATTGGTACTTCGGCTATGGTCTTAGTGGCTAGTAAAAACTCAGGCATTAAAACTTTTCAGCAATTAGTGGAAGAATCGAAAGCCAAGAAAAAGTTTAGCTATGGCTCAATTGGTGTCGGTAGCTTAGGGCACTTAGCGATTGCGCGTTTAGCCAAAACTGCCGGCTTTGATTGGGTTCATGTACCTTATCGGGGCGGCGGACCTTTAATGCAAGATATTCTGGGTGGACAGGTTCCCCTCGCGATTGGCTCGGTGTTCTTAGTCAAGCCGCATATCGATAGTGGTGGCGTTATTCCTTTGGCAGTGACTACTACGAAACGTACCGCCGAATTACCCAAAGTCCCTACGATTGCAGAAAGTGGCTTCCCCGGATTTAATGCGCCCGCTTGGTGGGCGGTATTAGCTCCAGCTAAAACACCACCCGCGATTGTGAATGCAATGAATCAAGCTGTTACTAAAGCGCTGAAAAGCCCAGCAGTCGCTGATAAATTACGCGCCCAAGGCATTGATATTGTGGCTGGCGGACCTGAAGCCACTAAAGATTGGATTGGTAAACAGATTGCGCTATGGGGTAAGTTTGTGATCGAAAATGGCATCAAAGATGCGCCGTAATTTAGTCAATCGATTCTTCTGATCTTTTTAATTAGAAAGTTAGCTTATGTCATCTCGCTCAATTGACTATCAACCGCTTGATTTAGCAGAGCCAGCCGAATTAGTGGCCGCAATTCGTAAACGGCGTGGTGGACAGTTGATTAATTTAGATCGTATGCTATTGCACAGCATTCCAGTGGCACGGGGTTGGAATGCATTTATTGGCGAAATTCGGGAGAATTTATCGCTTGATCCTAAGCTACGTGAACTGGCGATGTGCGGAGTAGCAGTTTTAAATGGCGCTGAGTATGAATTTTTTCATCATGCTCCACCCTTTCGTAAGGCAGGCGGAACTGAAGAGCAAGTCGAGGCACTACGTCATATTGGTGAGCCTACATTTCCACAAGAGCGCTTTAATGCGGTGGAACTTGATACAGTCAATCTCACTTTGCAAATGACGCGCAATATTGTGGTGGATAAATCCGTAATGAATAATTTACAAAAAGCCTTGGGCAATACTGCGGTAGTTGAATTAGTGAGCGTAATCGCTGCCTATAATATGGTGTCACGCTTTCTCATTGCGCTTGATATCAATCCCGAGGATCATCCGCCTGC
>JBAXGQ010000116.1:0-4578 GCA_037139315.1 Burkholderiaceae bacterium | reverse complement strand
AAGAATACGGCTGACTTTGCGGCTGCTGGACATAGCTTGCCTTTACCAATTGTGACCGCAACTGTTTTTGCTACTTGGTTTGGTTCAGAAACGGTTTTGGGTATTCCTGCAACATTTTTGAAGGATGGTCTTGGGGGGATTGTGTCTGACCCCTTTGGCTCTTCCTTATGCTTGATATTAGTGGGCTTATTTTTTGCCAAGCATTTATATAACCGTAAGATGCTAACGATTGGTGATTTCTTTCGCGAAAAATATGGTCGTGCAGTAGAGGTTCTGGTCACCTTATGCATTGTGGCTTCCTATTTAGGCTGGGTTGCAGCGCAAATCAAAGCACTTGGTTTGGTATTTAATGTCGTTTCTGAAGGCGGGGTAACCCAAACTACCGGCATGTTAATTGGCGCTAGTAGTGTCTTAATTTATACCCTGTTTGGTGGTATGTGGTCAGTAGCCATTACTGATTTTATTCAGATGATTGTGATTGTGATTGGTATGTTGTATATCGGCGGAGAAATGGCAGTCGAAACTGGCGGCATTGGCGTAGTGATTGCGCATGCAGCAGCAGCAGGGAAGCTCAATTTTTGGCCCGATATGAATTTGGCCGCCATTCTTGGTTTTATGGCGGCATTATTTACGATGATGTTAGGTTCCATTCCCCAGCAGGACGTCTTCCAGCGTATTACCTCTTCCAAAAATTCAACTATTGCTGTGCAAGCCGCTATTTTAGGTGGCGTACTCTATTTTATTTTTGCCTTTATTCCACTCTTCTTGGCCTATTCGGCTAGCCTTTTAGATCCCGATCTAATCGCAAAATACTTAGACACCGACCCCCAGTTAATTTTGCCAAAACTGATTTTGAATCATGCACCATTATTTGCCCAAATTATGTTTTTTGGCGCTTTACTATCAGCTATTAAAAGTTGCGCCAGTGCTACGCTTTTGGCACCATCGGTTACATTTGCTGAAAATATTGTGCGTGGATTTTATCGTCAGTTAACAGATCATCAGCTCTTAAAAATCATGCGTGTTACCGTACTTTGTTTTACTGTCATCGTCACAATATTCGCGATTAATTCTGAGCTTTCTATTTTTAAGATGGTTGAAAGTGCCTATAAGATTACTTTGGTATCCGCTTTTGTACCTTTGGCATTTGGCGTTTATTGGTCGCGCGCTAATGCATTAGGCGGACTATTGGCAGTGGTTTGTGGTTTAACTGTTTGGATTGGCTGTGAGATCTTTGCTCCGCTAGCGATTTTGCCACCGCAGTTAGCCGGTTTAATTGCCAGTATTACTGGCATGCTAATTGGCGGCATATTGCCTAGCTCGCTTGTGGAGCGCTTCGCAATGAGTCGCGCTGGTAAGCTCGACCAAGATACACCTGTAGTGTCGTAAATGTCTGATGAACTACTGTCAGGAAAAGCTTAGTACCCCATCTTGACAAAAATTATTTGGTAAGTAGTGTATTAGTAGTATATTCATTGCGTTGGCGGCTGAGATTTCATTCTAGGGCGGAACACATGTTAAAAACTCTTTCAGAGCAGCAGGTCAGGCAATATAAAGAACAAGGCTACCTTAGTAAGATAAAGGTTTTGAGTGCCGAGCAGACCCAAGAAATTCGCCAAAAACTTGAGGCTTTCGAAACCCAACAAGGCAAACCCTTAAATGGTTCCCAACGCCATAAAACGCATTTACTCTTTACTTGGCTTAACGATTTGGTTCGCAATAGCAAAATTCTTGATGCAATAGAGGATTTATATGGTGAAAATATCCTGTGTTGGACCACGAACTTTTTTATTAAAGAGGCCAATGACCCTGGCTTCGTCTCATGGCATCAAGATTCGACCTATTGGGGCCTATCTTCGCCTGACGTGATTACTGCCTGGATCGCTTTATCGCCAAGCAATCACACTAATGGAGCGATGGCGATTATTCCTGGCACCCATATGCTGGATCAACTGCCACATCGAGACTCTTTTGCGAAAAATAATCTGCTCACCCGTGGCCAAGAAATTGCGATGGCGGTAAACGAGGCTGAGGCAGTTACTTTAGAGCTAGAACCGGGTGAAATGTCGTTACATCATGTCCGGATTATTCATGGCTCTCCACCTAATCCTTCTGCTGATCGACGCATTGGCTTTGCCATTCGCTATATTCCTACTTTTGTTAAGCAAATTGAAGGTGATGACTCGGCGACTTTAGTTCGCGGTACTGATGCGTACAAAACATTTACTCACGAGCCCAGGCCTACGAGTGATTTAGATCCCGAATTTGTTGCCTTACATCACAGTATTACTGAGAAAAGTGCCAAGATTTTATACAAAGATACTAAGATTGATAGTTACGACGCTTCGATGGCCAACCCTAATGCACGGGCTTGACTGGTGGTCGAGTTGGCGAGATAAGTTGTGGTGTTTAAATTTTAGGATTTGCTGAGCGATCCCATAAGTTGGGCACTTGTGCTGATGAATAGCCAGAAACAAACCGTTTCTTTTCGCCAGTTTCGTGATGATAGGTATGCCGATTAACTGCGCCAATATTGGCCCCATAGACGTGGATGCTAATTGCATTTTCGGTTGAGGAGGCATTGCGCACAATATGGATATCGCCAATATCTGGACTAACAGCCTCAACTTCGCCTTTGTTAAGGATGGCTTCTGAACCATCTTGCACTAACTTGCCATTACTATCGTGGGTAAATCGCTGACTAATTTCAGCGCCCCTAAGCATACCAATCAGACCCCACACGCAGTGATCATGGATTGGTGTCTTGTGATCTGGCCCCCAAACAAAGCTGACTACTGAAAAGCGCTCCAAAGGGTCTGTATGCAATAAAAACTGTTGATAGTATTCGTGATGATGGATGGTGCAGAAGGTTGGTAGCCAAGAGTCATCTGCAATCAGCTGTTTAAGTAAGGCACTGCCTTTATTTACTAAAGTAGGCTCATCCTGAGTTTCATTGACTAAATGGGTCATTGAAATGACAAAATCCCTCAAGGGGCTAATTGGATGGGCAGTTGCCGACATTAGTTTTCTCCTGACATAAATCTTCATCAACGATATCAAAATATTAGCTTATTGGCGTGCACAGCGCCTCAATATTAGGGTATCCCCGCACTTATATTCAGGTAATATAATTAATATTCAAGTAATATATCAGAAACATATTTGAGGATTTGAATAGTTTTCTTATTTATCATTAGCTTAGGAGGTTCAACAATGAGCTCAGCAGTAAAACCCATGTTCATGAATGAGCGCCAACGAAAGTTTCGCGCAGCGTATATTGGTGCTGTTAGTCCGTTTTATAACGGCATCGCGCATATTGGGGTGATGTATTTAGCGGGTTTTGTAGCAATTTATTATTGCGCTTCTCAATTAGTCAATCCAGGCTGGGCCTGGCTAACGGTAATTCCAGTTGCTATTGCAGGTAATTTTGTAGAGTGGGGCATGCATTTTTTTGTGATGCACCGTTTAATTGATAAGTTTGCATTGCGTGCTATTTACGACCGTCATACTCGTCAGCATCATCAATACTTTACTGACAATGATTACACCATCGATACCGTCCAAGAGTTTCGCATTGTGTTTTTCCCATGGCGCGTATTAATTGTCTTAGGCGTTTGCGGCACACTTTTCGGTTACATTGCAGCACAAATTTTTAATCCCAATGTTGGCTATATTCTTTATATCACCATGGTTGGCCACTATTTGCTTTATGAAACTTTTCATTTTTGCTGCCATGTCAAAGAAAATTGGTTTGTACGTAATATGCCATTTGTAAATACCATTCGCCGCCACCATGCGGCTCATCATAATTTGGGCATCATGATGCATAAAAATATGAACCTCACTTTTCCAGTAGCAGATTGGTTTTTAGGAACTTCGGATATTAAAAGAAGTCTTCTTGGTACTCTGTTTAATGGTTTTGATGAAACCTATATTGATCCTAAGTTAAAGCCAATTATTAATAAGTTTAAAGATGGCCAAGTACAGGAGGAAAAGGTTACCCTGGAAGGGCCAATTTTATCTGCGGATGAACAGCAAATTTTGCGGGCATAAATAGATGCTACAGGCAGTTATTTTCGATGTGTTGCCCAAGGAGGGATCTGTAGAGACCTACTTTAGTATGGCTGCTGGTTTGCGCCCAATCGTTGAAAAAAATCCCGGTTTTATTGCGGTAGAGCGTTTTGAAAACTTACAAAAAAGTGGTTGGTACCTCTCCTTTTCGCAATGGCGTGACGAATTAGCGCTTTCTCAGTGGCGGTGTCAGCCAGATCACTATGGGGCACAGGTGTGTGGTCGCAGCCTCATACTTGCAGACTACCGCTTAAGGGTAGGTGCGCAGCAAGTTGGCTTGCCTTCTTTAGGTGCGACTAAAGACCGTGAGCAGGTAGCGATGTTGATTGGTAATTTCGCTGCCATTGAGAGCGTATTTCAAGCAGGAGTGAGCGGAAGCGAAGATGTACAACTATTCCGTGGGGTCGTTGATACGCAGCGCGGTATTGGTCTGGTTAATCAAATCTCAAGACCACTAGAATTAAGCACTACCCCACTATATGAACTTAGGTATTTTGAGGTTTGTCG
>JBAXGQ010000115.1:0-4612 GCA_037139315.1 Burkholderiaceae bacterium | reverse complement strand
TGCGACCAAGCAGGGTCTAATTTGGAATACGTGATGAGAATTGCGAATAAAGCCAAACATAAGCCCAACGAGACAAACCAGCGGGCCTCTAATAACAAGCGGGGCATTCTGCCCTGTCCACTGGAATCAGGGGGTTGGGTTGAATTCGATTGAGGAAAGACAGTTCGCGCCATATTTCCTTGATTGTAAACACCCCCACCCCAAGGAAAACTATAATTTAGGGATGAATACAACGAATATCAAACATAGCAAAGTCCTCATTCTCGGCTCTGGCCCCGCAGGCTATACCGCTGCAGTGTATGCAGCCCGCGCCAATTTACAGCCCACCCTGATTACTGGCTTAGCCCAGGGCGGTCAACTCATGACCACCACTGATGTAGAAAATTGGCCAGCCGACCCTGCAGGAGTTCAAGGGCCTGAACTCATGGAGCGTTTTTTAAAGCACGCTGAGCACTTCAATACGGAAATTATTTTTGACCACATCCATACGGCTGCCTTACAAGAAAAACCCATTCGTCTGGTGGGTGACTCTGGTACCTATACCTGTGATGCCCTCATCATTGCCACTGGCGCATCGGCCCAATATTTAGGTTTACCCAGTGAAGAAGCGTTTATGGGACGTGGCGTTTCAGGTTGCGCCACTTGCGACGGCTTTTTTTATAAAAATCAAGATGTCTGCGTGGTTGGTGGTGGCAATACCGCTGTTGAAGAAGCGCTCTACCTCACTGGCATTGCTAAAAAGGTCACCGTGATTCATCGGCGCGATAAATTTCGGGCTGAACCCATTTTGAATGATCGCTTGATGGCCAAAGTAGCCGAGGGGAAAGTTGAGCTCAAACTCAATTCCACCTTAGAAGAAGTTTTGGGCGATGAAAAAGGCGTTACTGGTGTGCGTATTCGGCAAGCAGATGGCAACACCGAAGATATCGCGCTCACTGGCGCGTTTATCGCCATTGGCCACAAACCTAATACCGAATTATTTATTGGGCAGCTTGAAATGCATAACGGCTACATTCAAACCCATTCGGGCCTGCAAGGGAACGCTACTGCTACGAATATTCCAGGTGTCTTTGCATCCGGTGATGTGCAAGATCACATTTACCGTCAAGCAATTACCAGTGCGGGAACAGGTTGTATGGCCGCACTGGATGCTCAGCGTTATTTAGAAGGGCTTGAGTAAAGCTTGCCCCGCTTACTATTAACGCATTACTGGCAACAAAGGCACAATCAATAAAGCGACGATGTTGATAATCTTGATCAGCGGATTAATCGCTGGCCCAGCGGTATCTTTGTAAGGATCGCCAACGGTATCGCCAGTAACTGCCGCTTTGTGAGCCTCAGAACCTTTGCCACCATAGTTACCTTCTTCGATGTATTTCTTGGCATTGTCCCAAGCGCCACCACCAGTACACATTGAAATCGCCACGAACAGACCTGTGACGATCGTGCCCATTAACAAGCCGCCCAAGGCAGCTGGTCCTAATAACAGACCAACCACAATTGGAATCACGACTGGCAAGAGTGAAGGAATAATCATTTCCTTAATCGCAGCAGTAGTCAACATATCGACTGCTTTGCCGTACTCAGGTTTACCGGTGCCATCCATAATGCCGGGAATATCGCGGAACTGACGGCGCACCTCATCGACTACAGCACCTGCGCAACGACCTACTGCTTCCATGGCCATCGCACCAAACAAGTAAGGAATCATGCCGCCAATAAATAGACCAATAATCACTAAGTGATTTGATAAATCAAAGGTGACTTGTTGACCAATCGCTTCAAGCGCATGGGTGTAATCAGCAAATAAAACCAGTGCTGCTAAACCTGCTGAGCCAATCGCATAACCTTTGGTCACTGCTTTAGTCGTATTACCAACTGCATCTAAAGGATCAGTAATATCGCGCACGGCTTGAGGTAAGCCCGCCATCTCAGCAATGCCACCAGCGTTATCGGTAATTGGGCCATACGCATCCAGTGCCACCACAATACCAGCCATCGAGAGCATGGAAGTAGCTGCAATTGCGATACCAAAAATACCAGCCAACCAATACGCCGCATAAATTGCAATGCAAACAAAAATGACTGGGATCGCGGTTGACTTCATCGAAATGCCTAAGCCGGCAATAATATTTGTGCCATGGCCTTTAGTCGATGCTTCTGCAATATGTTTCACTGGTTTGAAATCAGTGCCTGTGTAGTACTCCGTAATCCACACTAAGCCAGCGGTGAGCAACAAGCCAACTACCGTTGCGCCAAATAAACGCCATTGACTGCCAGGAATTCCTAAAGCATCGTCAGGAACAATAAATTGAGTCGCAAAATAAAAGGCGATTAATGAAAGTACACCCGCTACGATCAACCCTTTATACAAGGCTGGCATCACATTTTTCATGCCAGGTGTGGCTTTGACAAATGAACAGCCAATAATCGAAGCAATAATCGAAATGCCGCCCAAGACTAAGGGATAAATAATGGCCGCAATAGGTGCGCCTGAAACCATCATGGCGCCCAAGACCATCGTTGCAATTAAGGTCACGGCATACGTTTCGAATAAGTCAGCTGCCATCCCTGCGCAATCACCGACGTTATCACCGACGTTATCGGCAATAACGGCAGGGTTACGGGGATCATCCTCAGGAATACCCGCCTCAACTTTGCCCACTAAGTCGGCTCCCACATCGGCGCCTTTAGTAAAAATACCGCCTCCCAAACGCGCAAAAATTGAAATGAGGGAAGAACCAAAGGCAAAACCAATTAAGGGATGCAATACCGCCGAGAGATCTTGCCCGCCACCAATGGAAACCAGAAACATGAAAAATAAAGCCACACCAAGCAGGCCTAAGCCAACTACCAGCATGCCAGTAATTGCACCGCCTTTAAAGGCGACATTAAGCGCTTCATTCATGCCGACAGTCGCTGCTTGTGCGGTGCGCACATTCGCTCTGACCGACACATTCATGCCAATAAAGCCACAAGCGCCCGACAACACTGCGCCCAAAACAAACCCCATGGCTGTGGCAATGTCTAAAAATAGCGCAATCAAAATCGTCAGCACGATGCCAACAATCGCAATCGTTTTGTACTGGCGTGAGAGATAGGCGGCTGCGCCCTGCTGAATTGCCGCGGCAATTTCTTCCATTTTGGCGTTGCCGGTATCTTGCTTCAAAATCCAGCGCCGCATAAAAAAGCCATACAGAACGGCAATCACACCGCAAATTAAAGAAAAATACAGGCCCAATGTGACATTACTCATAGCTTCAATCTCCAAAAAAACGAACCATAGAAGTATCCAACACAAACTATAACTTCTCACTTTGCTAATATCAGGGTATCCACTAATTTTTTCCGGAAAAACCCTCATGAGTCTTGATAATGTCACCCCAGGCAAAAATTCACCCACTAACTTCAATGTGATTATTGAAATTCCGATGAACGCCGACCCCATTAAATATGAGGTAGATAAGGAAACGGGGGCTATTTTTGTCGACCGCTTTATGGGCACTGCGATGCATTACCCTTGTAACTATGGCTATATTCCCCAAACTATCGCTGGCGATGGCGACCCCGTGGATGTGCTGGTAATCACCCCTTTCCCACTGATTCCTGGGGTGGTTGTCAGCTGTAGGGCTATCGGTCTCCTACAAATGGAAGATGAGGCTGGGCATGACGCTAAGCTGCTAGCCGTGCCAGAAGACCGTATTCTGTCGATTTATACCCACTGGCAGAAGCCAGAAGATATGAATCCCTTACGCCTAAATCAAATTAAGCACTTTTTTGAACATTACAAAGACCTCGAAGTGGGTAAATGGGTCAAAGTGAGCGGTTGGGGCGGCGTAGCCGAAGCCCACCAAGAGATTCTTGCAGGAGTGAAACGTTACCAAGAGGAAAAAAGGGTTTGATCACACTTGCTTTAGCGCAACTAAACCCTAAATTAGGCGATTTAGAGGGCAATGCAGCCTTAATTGCCAGTGCAGCGCAGGCTGCCCACGCAGCAGGCGCCAAACTCCTGCTCACCCCAGAGTTAGCCTTAACTGGCTATCCGCCAGAAGATCTTTTGCTGCGCCCAGCATTTATTACCGCAGCAGAAAATACCTTAGCTGAGCTCTGCAAAGTCCTGGGCGCATACCCAAACCTCTCTGTTGTTGTTGGCCATCCCCAGCGTTCTGCAGCAGGCCTGCAAAATTGTGCCTCTGTCTTACGCGATGGCAAAGTCATCGCTTGCTACGCTAAACAACAATTGCCGAATCATGAAGTGTTTGATGAGGTGCGTTACTTTGTCCCTGGAAATCAGCCTTGCATCTTTGAGGTCGATGGCGTACCGATTGGTCTACTCTTATGTGAAGATGCGTGGCATGAGGGTCCCGCTCTCCAAGCTAAAAATGCAGGGGCGCGCTTATTGGCTGTCTTAAATGCATCGCCCTACCACCTTGAAAAAAATACCTTGCGCCTCACTGTGTTGCGGGAACAAGTGAGTCTTACCAAGCTGCCCTTGGCTTACGTCAATATGGTGGGGGGACAAGATGAATTGGTATTTGATGGGGGCTCTTTTGTGATGAACTCCCAAGGTCAAACTGTTTTTACCATGCCCCAATTTGAAACCGGTCTGGGG
>JBAXGQ010000114.1:0-4676 GCA_037139315.1 Burkholderiaceae bacterium | reverse complement strand
GTTAGCCTGCCGCGATGAATACTTAAGCCATTGCGTAAGTGCTGATCGAACTCTAGAGCAGCGACTAAACCGCGATTTGCTAAAGCATCGATAAATGGATAAGTCGCATTGGTTAAGGCCAAAGTTGAGGTTCTAGCCACAGCGCCTGGCATATTAGCAACGCAGTAATGAATAACGCCGTCCACTTCAAAAGTAGGATTGGCATGTGTCGTTGGCAGTGAGGTTTCAAAACATCCGCCCTGATCAATTGCTACATCGACCACCACTGCGCCCGACTTCATTTTGCCGACCATTTTTCGTGTTACTAATTTAGGCGCTGCAGCGCCAGGTAAAAGCACTCCGCCAATTACAGCATCGGCTTGATAGACGGCATCCTCTAAGGCGCTGGGATCAGAGTACAGTGATTTAACCCGGTTGCCATAAGTGACATCAATTGCCCGCAGGCGTTCAATATCACAATCAAAAATAGTTACATCAGTACCCATTCCCACTGCCATTTGCAAAGCATTGCGGCCCACTACGCCTGCCCCCAAAATCACCACCTTTGCTGGCGCTACGCCCGGTACGCCGGCCATTAAAATACCAGGTCCCCCATGGGTTTTTTCTAAATGATGCGCAGCAGCCTGAATTGACATGCGCCCCGCCACTTCACTCATTGGCGCAAGTAAGGGTAAAGTACCGTTGCCTGCAGTGACGGTCTCATAAGCAATACAAATAGCGCCTGATGCCAATAAGGCTTTAGTTTGCAATGGGTCTGGGGCTAAGTGTAAATAAGTAAATAAAATTTGATCCTCGCGTAACAGTGCACATTCTTCTGCTTGCGGCTCTTTTACTTTCACAATCATTTCTGCGCCAGCAAAAATTTCTTCAGCGGTTTCTGTTAACTTAGCGCCAGCAATGCGATACATATCATCAGTAAAACCAATACGCTTACCTGCATCTCGCTGCACCACAACAGAATGCCCTTGCATGATTAACGACCGAACATTGCTGGGTGTAAGGCCGACCCGAAATTCATTATTTTTCACTTCTTGCGGTAAACCAATAATCATATTTTCTCCCTAATAAGTTGATTTTTGCGATGTAAACCCAATACGAAAAACAGGACAAAATAAAGTCCCAATAAACAAGGTCCAACAATTAAGGCAGCCCGGGCATAGTCACTCATTGCCATCATGGCGATAACTAAACCGATGAATGCCAAGGCAAACCAAGATGAATAGGGCCACCAGGGTGTTTTAAATTCCAATGCAGAAATTTGTACTGACGATAAGGAGCGACGAAATTGCAGTTGGGTATATAAAATTGCTACCCACACCATTAAGCCAATAAATGTCACTCCAGCCATCGCGTAATGAAAGGCTGCAGATGGCGCAAAGTAATTTAATGCAACTCCCACCATCGCCACCAAAACCGTCAGGATGACAGCCTTATGAGGCACTCCACCAACCGATAACGCCGTCAATTTTTCTGGGGCATAGCCATTGACCGATAAGGCATACAGCAAACGACCGCCGCTAAAAATGCCCGCATTACATGACGATAGGGCAGCAGTGATGACCACAAAATTAATTACGCCAGCCGCTTCACGTAAACCAATGCGTTCAAACATCACCACAAAGGGGCTACCTTGCTGACCGACCTCATTCCAAGGAAAAATGGCTAAGATAACCAACAACGCGCCAATATAAAAAATTAAAATGCGCCAAGCCAATGAATTAATCGCCATCGGAATTGTTTTGCGGGGATTTTCTGCCTCACCTGCCGACAAGCCAATCATCTCGATGCCAACATAGGCAAATAAAACCATCTCGAGAGAAAGCAATACCCCTTCAATTCCATTGGGGAAAAAACCGCCGTGCTGCCATAAGTTTGCTAAACCAAGTGGCTGCCAATCATTGGTGTAGCCCAAAAAAATAACCGCTGCGCCAACGGCAATCATGACAATGATCGCGACTACTTTAATTAAGGCAAACCAAAACTCAAACTCACCAAATACTTTGACAGCAATTAAATTAATCAAACCCATCGACACAATCGATGCTAGCGCCCAAGTCCATTGGGGAATATCAGGAAACCAGATGCCCATATAAATTCCCACTGCAGTGACTTCAGCGATACCGACCAAAATCCAATAGGTCCAATATCCCCAGCCGACCATATACCCTGCTAATGGGCTGACATAACTGCTGGCGTAAGCGGCAAATGAACCTGCTACTGGCTCATGCACAGCCATTTCACCTAAGGCGCGCAAGACAATGAAGGCCACAATTCCAGCAATGAAATAACTCAACAAAATAGAGGGGCCAGCAATCTTGATTGCGGTACTCGAACCCAAAAAGAGCCCTACTCCTATTGTCGATCCTAAAGCCATGAGGCGAATATGTCGCGCCTTGAGATGGCGCTTTAATCCATGTGATTCTGTTTGCAAGAGATCTCCTTTCGATCTGACGTTGCCAAACAAGCAACGAAGCAGAGTCTAGGGAGTGAACGGAAAAAGCACTAGGGCCTAAAACTACCAAAAGTTTTATAAATGAGAAAACTGCCAGGCCTTTACTGACTGCTCTTGCTAGTTAGTGGCTAAATTTGAATTCCTGTCTTGGCTTCCTACAAAAAAATACGAAATTTCTGACAGGGAAATCCCTGACGACAATGCGCCAATATTGACCTTTGCGCAAGAAAGTAGTGCTTATCAAACTAAATTTGGGCCATAAAAGAAAGCGTAGGCGAAAAAAAACCCCGGCGAACCGAGGTTTTTTTAAAGCATTAAAAATTACTTCTTTGCATCAGCGGCTGGCTTAGCAGCAGCGGCAGCAGGTGCGGCAGCTGGCTTAGCATCAGCTGGCTTAGCAGCAGCGGCAGCAGGAGCAGCAGCAGCTGGCTTAGCAGCAGGTGCAGCTTTTGCATCTTTAGCTGGCTCAGCAGCAAATACGGTAACAGCGAATAAACCAGAAACCAAAGCGGCGATAATTTTGCTCATGTAAAACTCCTATATAGGTAAGAAATTTGCAGTTGCCTGCAGGTTCAAATAAAAACCACTCCACTAAAAACCACCACCAAAGTGATGCGCTTTCGGTAAGCAGTTTTCATTTGAAGCTCAACAATCAACGCCTAAAAGGGCAAAGCGTTGACAGTTTTGTTACTTAGAAATCCAAATAACGCGAAATTCTAGCAAATTTATCCCGTATTTAGGGGGTGAAAGACGAAAAAAAACCCCGGCGAACCGAGGTTTTTTACATAAAACGGGTAAAAATTACTTGCCTGCAGGCATTTGTTTGCCTTCAGCAGCACGTGTCTTATCTTCCATTTTAGGCTGAATTTCATCTCCAGCTTTCTTTTGCTTCTGCGAAGTTGAATCTTTGGCAGTAGGTAAACCTTTGCCAGTTTCAGTTTTGCGTTGTTTTGCTTCAAGTGCTGGTTGTACTGCATCGCCAGCTGCTTTTTGCTGAATCTTAGTTGTATCTTTGGCAGTAGGTAAGCCTTTGCCAGTTTCAGTTTTGCGCTGCTCTTTTTCAAGTTTAGGCTGGACAGCATCACCAGCTGGGGCTTGCTTAACAGGTTGGGCATAAACGCTAACTGCGAATAAACCAGAAACCAAAGCAATGATCAATTTGCTCATGTAAAACTCCTATATAGGTAATAAAAAGCAGTTTCCTGCAGGTTCAAACAAAAACCACTCGATTCAAAAACAACGGCCGTAAAAAAGTGGCCTTTATTTGAAGCTAGCCATTCAACGCCTCAAAAAATGAATTGTTGATAGTTTTGCTACTTAGAATACTAAGTAAGTCAGGAGTTTAGCAAATTTATGCGGCTTTTCTATGGCTAATTAAGGCCAAAACCTCAGCCGCAGCTAAAAAACCGCATCCCGCGGTCACTGTTACTGCCGAACCATAGCCAGCGCAGGCTAAACCCCCAATGGCTTTGCCCATTCGCGGCTCTTTTGAGTAGATGGCGCGAATTTCCATCTTTTTCTTTAAGTCACGTGAAAAACCGTGGTTTTTACGCAAATCTGCCCGTATTTTTGCCAGCAAAGGGTCTTGAATAGCCTGCCCCAAGTCATCAGCACGCAAACAACTAGGGTCTGTTTTGCCTCCCACCCCACCGCACATGACTAAATCTTGTTGCCTTGCGACACTCCATGCCGCTAAAGCAATTTTCGTTTCCAGGGCATCGGTTGCATCCAAGACAATAGCTCCAGGCGGAATGAGCAAAGCCAAGTTATCAGGCTCTAAAAATGCATCATGACAAGTTAAATGCAAGCTTGGGTTAATGCGCATGAGTCGCTCTGCCATGACCACAACCTTCTCGCGCCCAAACTCGCCCTCTAAGGCAGGGAGCTGGCGATTGGTATTGCCTTCACTGACATGATCAAAATCAATTAATACTAAATGGCCAATTGCCGAACGCGCCAAGGCCTCTGCGGCCCAAGAGCCCACACCCCCGAGACCTGCAACTACTACAGTAGCTTGCTGAAACTGTTGGTATGCCGCATCGCCATACAATTTAGCCACCCCAATAAAGCGACGATCTACCGCAGTATTAATGCCTGCGCTAGGTAGTTCACCTACCCCTTGGTTGACGACAAAATTTGCCCTAGTTCCATTACTCATAAGCTCTCTTTATACTGAATTCATGAACACCATTGCAGATCTTCGTAAAAACTATGTTCGCGGACA
>JBAXGQ010000113.1:0-4679 GCA_037139315.1 Burkholderiaceae bacterium | reverse complement strand
CTTGGCGGAGAGGGTGGGATTCGAACCCACGGTACCTTTGACAGTACGCCTGATTTCGAGTCAGGTACATTCGACCACTCTGCCACCTCTCCGAACTATAAATAAATTATACCTGCGGTTTTTCTAGTTATCTGTATTACAATGTATATACATTAATAGATATACATAAATTAGATATAGTATTTTTACTTGAAAGCTGCGAAATACAATGAACTTACAAATTTCTAAATGGGGCAATAGTCTAGCTGTACGAATTCCGGCTGAATTTATCCGTCAAATACCCCTTAAAGACGGTGACCAAGTTGAAGCAACACTCAGCCTAGATGGCTCATTACATCTTCGCCCCATTGCTTTCGATCGAACAGCCTTATCTGCCGAGCTTAAACGCGTACGTGCATCTATGCCAATGGGCTCATCAGTTATTGAAGAGCTTCGTTCCAAGGCGCGTTATTAATGATTTATGTCGATACCAGCGTTTTAGTGGCACTGTGCACACGGGAACCCAAAAGTAATGATGTAGCCGATTGGTACCAAAGTTGCAAAACGAAATTAATTTCCTCTGCATGGGCATTTACAGAATTTGCCAGCGCGCTCAGTATTAAAGAAAGAACAGGGCAAGTAAATAAAAAACAAAGTCATGAATCTTGGGGCGTATTCCAACAACTTTGCAACACCAGTATTGAATTACTTTCTATTGATAACAAAAATTTTTACAGTGCTGCCATCCTTACGCTCGATAGCTCATCCAAATTAAGATCGGCTGATGCCCTTCATCTTGCTTCAGCAATACAACTTAAGGCTGAAGCAATCGTTACTCTAGATAAGACCTTAGCTAGAAATAGTAAGCGACTGAAATTAAAGTTGATATTAGTTTAACGCGCTGGTTTCAATACATCCAACCCACCCAAATAGCCCTGTAAAGCCTTGGGAATCGCAATACTGCCATCGGCCTGTTGATTATTTTCTAGTAAAGCCACTAAGGTTCTTCCCACCGCCAAAGCCGAGCCATTTAAGGTATGCACCATTTCAGGCTTAGCTTGTCCAAGCTTAAAGCGTGCCTGCATTCTGCGGGCTTGAAAATCGCCCATATTTGAGCAAGAACTAATTTCACGATAGGCTTTTTGTGATGGAATCCAGACTTCTAAGTCATAGGTTTTAGTACTACCAAAACCCATATCACCGGTGCAAAGTAAAACCCGGCGATACGGCAGCTCAAGTAGCTCAAGCACTTTCTCTGCATGGCTGGTGAGGTTTTCAAGTGCAGCCATCGATTCATCGGGCTTAGCAATTTGTACTAGCTCAACTTTATCAAATTGATGTTGGCGAATCATGCCACGCACATCGCGCCCATAACTACCCGCTTCAGATCGAAAGCAAGGTGTATGCGCTACAAATTTCAAGGGTAAGTGCTCAGCAGCGACGATCTCATCCCGCATTAAATTGGTCACAGGTACTTCTGCTGTAGGAATTAAATAAAAATTTTCTTCCTCAATGCCTCCGCCTTCGGCACCCATTTTGCGCGGCACCCGAAATAAATCATCTTCAAACTTGGGTAACTGTCCAGTACCACGCATGGATTCGGCATTCACGATATAGGGCACATAAATTTCTTGGTAGCCATGCTCAGTGGAATGTAAGTCAATCATGAATTGACTTAAGGCCCGATGCAAACGGGCAATGGGGCCTTTTAATACGACAAAGCGTGCGCCACTAATTTTGGCGCCGGCCTCAAAGTCTAGCCCTAATGGCGCACCTAAATCAACATGGTCTTTTATCTCGAAAGTAAAAGAGGGAATAGTGCCCACTTTTTTAATTTCTTGATTTTCAGTTTCATCCTTACCGAGAGGTACTGATGCATCCGGTAAGTTAGGGATGCCCATTAAAAAATCGTGTAGCTCTGTTTGCACCACAGCTAGGCGCGCCGCGCCCATTTCCATAGCGAGATTAATTTGCATAGCCTCATTCATTTCAGCGCTAGCATCTTCACCCTTCCCTTTTTTCATGCCAATGGCTTTAGCCAATTGATTGCGCTTAGCCTGTAAATCTTCAGTGCGAGTTTGTAATTGCTTGCGCTCATTCTCTAAGAGGGTAAATTGCGCCACATCAAGCTCAAACTTGCGGCTTAAGAGGCGCGCTCTAACGCTCTCGATATCTTTACGTAAAAGTTGGGGATCAATCATCGGTTTACTTTAATTTCACTATTTCAGTTCCAGGCGGCGGATTAAAACTAAACCGACTCGGTGCGAAGTTTACATTTAATTGATATTGACTAAAGCTCACTAGTACAACATTGCCTAGGCCATCAAGCAATTCTAAAGCGCTTGGTAAACCACCCTTCATTCCTACCGAAATTTTAGTGTAAGCTAAATCGGTATTACCTGGTGCGCCACCTTTTCTTGCTTTCGGCTTTAAATCAACCCAGCGCAAGCCATTGTGCTCGATATCTTCAACCAAGTCGAAGTGCTCATCCAGAGCTGCCTCGCCAAATAGGATTGCTGCAGGTGTGGCAGCAAGGGCATCGCCTGCTGGTCGATAAGTAGCTTGCTTCAGGTCCTTATCCCACATAATTAATTGCTTGCCATCACTGATTAATTTTTGCTCATAAGGCTTATTGGTCTCCCAAGCAAACCGACCAGGCCGCTGAAAATAAAAATGGCCTTGTGTTTGGCGTATCACCTTCAAACCTTTATCTTGCGACTCATTCGGTTTTGGCGCGCGCAATTGCTGCTGGACAAAATCCCCTTCTGCCGTTTTAGAATTGCGCACAAATTGGCGTAATTGCTCAGTAGCAGAAACGGTGTCGGTACTAGCACCGTATGGAGCAGCCGAATTGATTGCCGTACTCGCTGGCGAAGCTTTGTTGGGGGTTACGCCCACTGCCAAGGATCCATAGATCGCCAAACTGACTGTCAGACAGTAATGCCAACTGGTAATGCGCATTACTCCTCAGCCTTCCGGCCAAAAATTTCGCGATTACCACTGCCGCTCATCTTCGAAACTAAACCGGCTTTTTCCATATCTTCTAGTAAGCGAGCGGCACGGTTATAGCCAATGCGTAGATGTCGTTGCACCAGAGAAATTGAAGCACGTTTGTTTTCAAGCACGATAGCAACCGCCTGATCATATAAAGGGTCGGCTTCACCGCCGCTACTACCGCCACTCAAGACATCCATTGTCGATTCATCGGCGCCTTCAAGCACGCCTTCGATGTAATTGGCTTCACCTTTTTCTTTTAACCAGTCAACCACGCGGTGCACTTCATCGTCCGAGACAAAAGCGCCATGCACCCGAATCGGTAAGCCGGTACCAGGAGCCATGTAGAGCATATCGCCCATCCCTAATAAAGCCTCAGCACCTTGCTGATCCAAAATGGTTCGACTATCAATTTTGCTACTCACTTGAAACGAAATACGCGTCGGAATATTGGCTTTGATTAGGCCGGTGATCACGTCAACGCTGGGACGCTGCGTCGCTAACACCAAATGAATCCCTGCAGCGCGCGCTTTCTGTGCGATACGCGCAATGAGTTCTTCAATCTTTTTGCCTGAGACCATCATTAAGTCGGCTAACTCATCAATGATCACCACAATCACAGGGGCTTTATACAACGGCTCTGGATCATCGGGGGTTAAGCTAAAGGGATTAGTCAGTTTCTCGCCCTTTTCTTCTGCCTCAACAATTTTGCGATTAAAGCCAGCTAAATTACGTACGCCAAACTTGCTCATTAATTTGTAACGGCGATCCATTTCATTCACTGCCCAATTCAGCGCGTTATAGGCTTGCTTCATATCAGTCACGACAGGGCACAGTAAATGCGGCACCTTCTCATACACTGACATCTCTAACATCTTCGGATCAATCATGATGAGGCGTACCTCATCTGGCTTAGCCTTAAAGAGTAGAGACAAAATCATCGCGTTAATACCTACCGATTTACCGGCACCAGTAGTACCTGCTACTAAACAGTGCGGCATCTTCGCTAAGTCAACCACCATTGGCGCACCAGAAATATCTTTACCTAAGGCCAGTGTCAATAGAGAGTGGTTATCGTTATAAACCTGGGAACTTAAAATCTCCGAAAGGTAAACCGATTGACGCGTTGGATTGGGTAACTCTAAAGCCATACAAGTCTTACCGGGAATGGTTTCTACTACCCGCATACTCACCAGCCCCAAAGATCGCGAAAGGTCGCGCGATAAGTTAACGATTTGACTACCCTTAACGCCAACTGCTGGCTCGATCTCGTAACGCGTAACAACTGGCCCTGGATAGGCGGCAATGACTTTGACCTCGACGCCAAATTCATCGAGCTTGCGCTCAATTAAGCGTGACGTAAATTCCATCACCTCAGCAGAAATGGTTTCTTTAGCCTCGGGTACCGCATCTAAAAGGGCCAGTGGCGGTAATTCAGAATCGGGAATATCGATAAAAAGGGGTTGTTGCTTTTCGCGTTGCACGCGAACGCTTTGCACAATAGCGGGCTCACTGCGCACAATTTGGACTGGCGCCATAATTTCAATGCGGCCGCGCACTTCCTCGACAAATTCTTCGCGCTCCACACTCGCCTGTTCGCCAACCTTACGATCGACTTCGCTTTCACGCCGTTCGCGCAAGCGCCGATACCCCAGTTCCATATAACGACCGACTTGTTCGGCCAAATTAAGCCAAGAAAAGTGCAG
>JBAXGQ010000112.1:0-4696 GCA_037139315.1 Burkholderiaceae bacterium | reverse complement strand
ATTGTGAAGAAAAATGCGATTTTACTCATTGACTTTGCCCTCGAGGCGCAACGCAATCGTGGTATGACCCCCGAGCAAGCGATTCGAGAGGCTTGTGCCTTGCGCTTTCGGCCGATTATGATGACCACTCTAGCTGCTTTAATGGGCGCCCTACCAATTGCGTTTGGTTTAGGTGCCGGCGCAGAGCTAAGGCAGCCTCTCGGCATTTCAGTTGCCGGTGGCCTGATATTCTCGCAATTTGTTACCTTGATTATTACGCCTGTCATCTATCTTTACCTGGATAAATATGCTGGCAATGGGCCCTTAGAAATACCCCCCGAAGATTTGATAGCGACATAATCCTCGTTTAAATAGATGCGCCAAGTCATACTCGATACTGAAACCACTGGGCTCAATGCCGCCACTGGCGATCGCATTATTGAAATCGGCTGTGTTGAGTTAATCAATCGTCGGCTCAGCAATCGCACCTTTCATCACTATATTAATCCCGAGCGAGAAATTGATGCGGGTGCCTATGCAGTACACGGGCTATCGCGCGAATTTCTGGCGGATAAGCCCCTCTTTGCGCATATTGCCGATGAATTAATGGAGTTTTTAGCTGATGCAGAAATCATTATTCATAATGCGCCCTTCGATTTGGGCTTCCTCGAGAGTGAATTTAACCGCTTAAAACGCGCTAGTTTTAAAGCGCAATTGAGTAATGTTATCGATACTCTGGTTGATGCTAGACAAATGTTTCCAGGCAAACGCAATTCACTCGATGCACTCTGCGACCGCTTCGCAATAAGCAATGAGCACCGCACGTTACACGGTGCTCTTTTAGATGCGCAGTTGCTTTCCGAAGTTTATTTGGCTATGACCCGTGGACAAGAAGACCTCACCATCGATCTGATTGATTACGACAGTAAGGTCGACGCGACTGGACAAGCTCGTGCACTACCCACAGACTTAATTGTCTTGCAGGCTAGCGCTGCAGATTGCGAGGCCCATCAATTAGTCTTGGCAGAAATCGCTAAGAGCAGCAAAAAGCAACCAGTCTGGGGCAACTAAACAAGTATTCCCTGCCCTGCAATTAAATTGCTGCGGAAATTGCCTTTCCTAAATCTGCAGTATTAGCTTTACCACCTAGGTCGGGCGTTAATGGTGCGTGGCCTGGCCCCGCTGCCAATACTTTTTCAATCGCCGAGAATATCGCTTTACCCGCAGCAGGATAACCTAAATGATCTAGCATCATTGAGCCACTCCAAATTTGCCCAATCGGATTGGCAATACTTTGACCAAAAATATCAGGGGCGGAACCATGAACTGGTTCAAATAATGAGGGATAGAGCCCTTCAGGATTGATACTTCCCGACGGCGCAACGGCAATCGTACCCGTACATGCTGGGCCTAAATCAGACAAAATATCGCCAAATAAGTTACTCGCTACAACCACATCAAAGCGATCGGGATTCATCACAAATTGCGCCGTGAGAATATCAATATGATATTTATCCATCCGCACATCAGCATATTTTTTAGCCATCGCCTCTACCCGCTCGTCCCAATATGGCATCGTAATAGCAATGCCATTTGACTTAGTCGCCGATGTCAGATGTTTCTTGCTGCGGCTTTGCGCTAGCTCAAAGGCAAACTTTAAAATTCGATCTGTACCAATACGCGTAAATACAGATTCTTGTACGACAAATTCACGCTCGGTATCGGGGAACATTTTGCCGCCAACACTCGAATATTCACCTTCGGTATTTTCACGCACCACAAAGAAGTCAATATCACCAGGCTTGCGGTTGGCTAGTGGACAAGGCACACCGGGTAATAAACGTACCGGGCGTAAATTCACATATTGATCAAAACCCCGTCTAAATTGAATTAAGCTTCCCCACAAAGATAAGTGATCAGCCAAAATATTGGGCATACCCACCGCACCAAAGAAAATAGCATCGTATTTCATTAGGGTATCAAACCAATCATCGGGCAGCATCTTGCCATGCTTTAAATAGTAATCACAACTTGCAAAATCAAAATGATCAAACTGAAAGTTGATACCAAACTTACTAGCAGCAATCTCTAAGGCTCTTACCCCCTCAGGCATTACTTCCTTGCCAATACCATCGCCAGGAATAATCGCGATCTTTGGATTTTGAATAATTTTTTGTGTGCTCATAATAATGATTAATCTTAGGAAGGTAGTAAATTAAGGAAGCATTCTTAGCGTATATAAATACCGTATAGGAATTCTGGTTAAGGGATTTTAGCGCCTAGCTAATCGCGCGCCGAATTTCATCAACTTCAGCAACTAATTCAGTGCGAGTCGTATTTTCGATTGTTTCGGGAATCGCCTCGACCATTCTAAGTGAGTCTTTTGGGCAAATTGGTGCGCCATAACTAGCCCATTTCTTCAATAAAGTGACCTCGTATCCACATTGCGGGCATGTGGCCTTATTACGACTTGAATTACTCGGCCGGGGTGGTGGAAATACAATCGCCTGATGCGGATAAGGGCCAAGCTCTTGGCTAATCATCATTAAACGCACCACCAAGGCCTCGTTAGCTTTTGCCATCCGCGCCGGCCCTTCAAGCCCCACTGTTTGCGCAATACCTTTAAAGTCCTCGCCATGACCACTAAAACAATCATCTACCGCATGACACAACTCATGCACTAAGGTATCGAGTAAGGCAACCGGCTCATCCAGTTTGGGGGAAATAAAAATTTCATTGACACTAGCGCCAGAACGCTCTCGCGGCCAACATTGTCCTAAGGTAGTGCGGGGGCTACTTGAAGCAGGAAAGCCGCAAGATACACGCACTGGCGGAATTGCATAACCTGCTTTAGAAAAGATGGGTTCTAAATACTTTACCGCCGCTTCTAACCACGCTTCACGTAGCGTATGTACTTGCTGAGACATTGCTACTTCTTTCTATTTAATCAAGCTTAATGTTAGCGGCTTTAATTACTTTATTCCAATAAGGCAATTCTTTTTTCAAGAGTACGTCCATTTGTTGGGGATTGAGATAGCGCACTTCAACCCCTGCCGTATCGGCTCGTTGCTTAACTTCTGCTTGCTCTAAACCTTTTTTCACCGCTTCGCTTAACTTCGCTATGACGGGCGCGGGAGTATTAGCAGGTGCATATAAAGCAACCCACGACTCCAATTGAAAACTGGGTAAGCCAGCCTCGGCTGTAGTCGGTACATTTGGCATTGAGGGATGGCGGGTTTTACCGGTTACGGCTAAACCTTTTAATTTGCCACTTTGTACATGCTGCATCACCGATGGCGGTGTAGTAATGAATACTTGCACCTGTCCAGCCAAGACATCTTGAATTGCCGGGCCCGAGCCTTTATAAGGGACATGCACCATTTCAATACCGGTGGTTTGTTTAAAAATTTCAGTACCAATATGCGATACCGAGCCATTACCCTGCGAAGCATAATTTAACTTGCCTGGATTGGCTTTTGCATAGGCAATCAGCTCTTTTAAATTATTCACTGGGATAGAGGGGTGCACAGCAATAACATTGGTTGAAACAGTGAGCAATGCAATTGGCGCAAAATCTTTGAGCGGATCCCAAGGTAATTTATCCATTAAGGCGGGGTTACCAACGTGATACCCGGAGTAGGAAATCAACAGGGTATAGCCATCGGGCTTAGCTTTAGCAACAAATTGATAAGCTGTATTCCCGCTTGCGCCAGGTTTATTTTCTACAATCACCGTTTCATTCAATACTCGGCCTAGAGGCTCACTCAATAAACGCGCCGACGTATCAACTAATCCGCCAGGCGGATTGGGCACGATTAAAGTAATTGCATGATCAGGGAAAGATTGGGCGATAGCAAGACTGGCAAGACCCAAGCCTAATAAAATCGGTACTACTCGGTTGATTAATCGCATATAAACCCTTTAAATGAAGGAAAAAAGATAGGTAAAACTACCGTTGCCCAATCCGTACTGCCCCAAAAACAGCTTGCGCCTCACGCGGCAAACAACGCCAATATTGACTACTCGCTGCCACCTCACCCTGCAAAGCTGCGGCGGCCTCCCATGCCCAGCGTGGCTTATACAGAAAGGCGCGGGCCAGCGCAATTAAATCAGCATCGCCGGCTTGCAAAATAGCTTCGGCCTGATGCGGATCGGTTATTAAGCCCACTGCCATCGTTGGCAAGCCCGATTTTTCTTTGACCATTTTGGCAAATGAAACTTGGTAATTGGGGCCAATCGCAATTTTCTGTAAGTGCGAAACGCCCCCCGATGAAACGTGAACATAATTGCACCCTAGATTCTTCAGACGTAAAGCTAACTCAGCCGTTTCTTCGGGAGTCCAACCACCTTCGACCCAATCGTACGCTGAAAGACGAATTCCTAAAACGCCTTGAAAAGCTGCTCTTACAGCTGTGAATAATTCAATGACTAAACGAATCCGATTTTCAAACGAACCGCCATATTGATCGGTGCGGTGATTAGCAATCGGCGATAAAAACTGATGGAGTAAATAACCGTGAGCACCATGGAGCTCTACTCCATCAATTCCCATCCGCTCGGCACGTTGCGCGGCGATTACAAAGGCTTTGATCAAATCTTGGATTTCATCTGCAGTAAAGGCGCGCGGTGGTTTTTCATTGGGTAATTGCGGAACTGCTGAAGGGGCTGATGCTTCCCAGCCACCAGCATCCTCATCAATTAATTGGCCGCCGTGCCA
>JBAXGQ010000111.1:0-4846 GCA_037139315.1 Burkholderiaceae bacterium | reverse complement strand
AGAGCGTGGCGTAAGGCAGCTCGAGCTTTACCGGTGCGCACAAAACTTAACCAACCTGGATTGGGTTGCGAGCGTGGCGAGGTGATTACCTCAACGATATCGCCATTACGTAACTCACTGCGTAACGGTAATTGCATACTATTAATTTTGACAGCAACACACGTGTTGCCAAGTTCACTATGGATCGAATAAGCAAAATCAAGTGCGGTTGCGCCCCGTGGCAGCGCGCGAATTTGTCCTTTGGGCGTAAAAACATAAACCGCATCAGGGAATAAATCAATCTTGACATGCTCTAAAAATTCTTGCGAATCACCACTGCTATCTTGTATATCAATGAGTGATTGCAGCCATTGGTGAGCACGATTTTGTACCTCACTGAGCTCAGGTGAACCATCTTTATAAGCCCAGTGCGCTGCTACTCCGGCTTCTGCAATCGCATGCATATCAATGGTGCGAATTTGAAACTCAACCGGAACGCCAGATGGCCCTACCAAAGTGGTATGAATCGACTGATAACCATTGAGCTTGGGAATGGCGATGTAATCCTTGAATTTGCCGGGCATGGGCTTATACAAAGCATGCAAAACGCCTAAAGCCCGATAACAGTCGTCAACCGATTGCACTGTGACCCGAAATGCATAAACATCAAGCACTTGCGAAAAATTCAAGTGCTTTGATTTCATTTTGCTGTAAATACTAAAGAGGGTTTTTTCGCGCCCGTGCAAATCAACCTCAATTTTTGCTTTGGCAAAGGTTCTGCGCGCAGTATCTAAAATCTTCTCTACCATTTCCTTGCGATTACCACGCGCTTTCTTTACCGCTTTTTCGATCACCCGAAAACGCAGCGGCATCGAATATTGAAAGCCTAAGTCTTGTAAATCACGATAAATTAAATTAAGGCCCAGGCGATGAGCAATAGGGGCGTAAATCTCCATCGTCTCTAAAGCAGCGCGGTGGCGTTTTTCCAGAGGCATCGCATCTAAAGTACGCATATTGTGCGTGCGATCGGCTAGCTTCACCAAAATCACGCGCACATCGCGGGCCATTGCCATAAACATTTTGCGGAAACTTTCGGCCTGCGCTTCAGCGTGGCTTTGAAATTCCAATTTATCTAACTTGGTGAGGCCTTCAACGAGTTCAGCCACCTTAGACCCAAAGGTACTGATTAAGTCTGCCTGAGTGCTGCCGGTATCCTCAATGACATCGTGCAATAAAGCCGCCATAATCGATAAAGCATCCAGACGCCAAATAGCGCATAACTCTGCTACAGCTAGTGGATGCGTAATATAGGGCTCACCACTTTGGCGGTACTGTCCTAAATGTGCTGCGTCGGCAAAATGAAATGCTTTTTTAATGAGCTCACGTTCATTTGCTTTTAAATAACTGAGTTTGTCTGTAAGCCCCGTAATTGAAACAACTTGCTGCTTAGGTGGCAGCTGAGGTTGTGAGGTGGGGCCAAACAGATAGCGACTTGACTGGGTGAGCAGTGAAGCAATGATGGATTTTTTGGTACTCGCTTCAGCGATGACCTCGGGCGAGGCAGCTGAATTACTGAGTATGGCATCGCTAATCTCGTTAGACGAGCGCTTACCTTGATCTCCCGTTGTGGTTAGCATAGGCGCCACAGCGGGGCTTTCAAATTACAGTGGCACTTTGGTCAACATATCCCGGTCAGTAACGCCTGCAGCTACTTCACGCAAAGCAACTACGGTAGCTTTATCTTTAGACTCTACTCGGGGAGAATGACCTTGAACCAGTTGACGCGCACGATACGTGGCTGCCAACACAAGTTCAAATCGATTGGGAATGGTTTTCATGCAATCTTCTACAGTAATTCGGGCCATGCTGTACTCACTTATTTAGGGTTAATGCCTATAGGATACCTGATTACACCCCAAGGCGCCTTAAAAGGGCTGGGTTACGCGACATAACAGCTGCGGAACGAAGACGCGTGGCCGCCAAAATACTGCTTAAATCAGCCAGGGCTTGCTCAAAAGAATCGTTGATCACAATGTAATCGGCCTCTACTGCATGTTGTAGTTCCAGGTGCGCTGCTGCCAAACGACGCTCAATAGTCTGCTCATCGTCTTTACCGCGTTTGCGTAAACGTGCTTCGAGCGCCTCAAATGAGGGAGGGAAAATAAAAATCCACTGCGCCGAGGGAATCAATTGCCGAATCTGCTGTGCGCCCTGCCAGTCGATTTCTAAAATCACATCACTACCTGCTTGCATTTGCGCTTCAAGCCATGAACGTGAAGTACCGTAAAAATGACCATGCACTTCAGCCCACTCTAAAAAATCATGGTTAGCCCGTTGTTGCAGGAAATCGGCTTTGGTAACAAAGCGGTAATCTTGACCATCCACTTCACCTATACGTGGTGTACGTGTTGTCGTCGATAAAGATAATTTAACGCTGGAATCGCTTTGCAATAAGGCCTGTACCAGCGAAGACTTACCTGCACCCGACGGCGCCACAATCATCAACATGCTACCTAGGTAATTTTGCGTACTCATGCTTATTCTAAATTTTGTACTTGTTCGCGCATTTGCTCAATCAGGAGCTTTAATTCTAATGCAGCTGAGGTGCAATTGACTGCCACCGATTTAGAGCTTAAGGTGTTTGCTTCGCGGTTTAATTCCTGCATTAAAAAGTCTAGTCGCTTACCCACGGGCCCCTTACTTTTTAATGCTGTTTCGACTGCTTCGAAATGGGTTTTCAAACGGGCAAATTCTTCAGCCACATCAATTCGTACTGCATAAAGAATGACTTCTTGACGAATCCGCTCTAATACTTCAGCGGAAACAGCTGAAGTATTTTGACCTGAGCTAGCTTGGCTAGCCAAGGCCTCAGCCAAGCGCGCAGTTAACTTCGCTTGATATTGCTGCACATATTCAGGAATTTGCGGTTCAATTTGCTCAACAATGCTGCGCATCTGGGATGTAATCCGCTGGAGTACCGTCACCAAGGCCCGCCCTTCGGCACCCCGTGTCTCCACTAAAGCCCCTAAGGCTTCGGTTCCTGCAGCTAAGGTTGCTGTCACCCATGCCTCTTCGTCGCCTTTAGGTTCGCTAACAATCCCTGGCCAACGTAAAACCTCGGCTACGCTCATGGGTGCTGCGTTAGTAAAGGTAGTTTGCACATGAGCAGCAAGTACTTGTAAGGCGTTTAAGCGGTCTTGACTTAGGCTTTGAGCAGCTTCCGCAGTTGCAGCAGGTGATTTACCGCTTGAATTAATCCGCCATACTGCCCTAAACTCCACTTTACCGCGGGTTAATTGCTGAACTGCAAGCTCTCGCAAAGCAGGTTCGGCGGCGCGGCACTCGTCGGGCAAACGAAAGCTCAGGTCTAAAAAACGGCTATTCACCGCCCGCACTTCCAACTGCAAATCAGCTACCATCCCGCCGCCAAGGGATACTTGCCGAGAAGCGCTACCATAACCAGTCATGCTCGATATCATGTAGGCATTGTAATTACTAAATCGCATTCTCCCTATAAGGAATTAAAGTCATGAGTCTCAGCACTACTCCAGCAAATCAGGCTAGCCAGCGGCCAAGCCACCGGCAGGCGAATGAACTCCGTCAAGTGAAGATCATGCGCGGATTTACCAAACATGCTGAAGGATCGGTACTGGTTGAATTTGGTGATACCAAAGTGCTGTGCACGGCCAGCATCTTGGAACGTGTTCCCCCCCATAAAAAAGGTTCTGGGGAGGGCTGGGTCACTGCTGAATATGGGATGTTACCAAGGGCCACGCATACTCGCGGCGATCGCGAAGCAGCGCGCGGCAAACAAAGCGGTCGTACGCAAGAAATTCAGCGCCTCATTGGGCGAGCTTTGCGCAGTGTTTTCAATTTAAAACTGCTAGGCGAACGCACAATCCATTTAGATTGTGATGTGTTGCAAGCCGATGGCGGCACGCGTACCGCTGCTATTACAGGTGCATATGTCGCCGCCCGCGATGCAGTCAACCATTTAATTCAAAACGGCAAAATTAGTGCAGATCCACAGCTAGATCCGATTAAAGATAGTATCGCCGCTATTTCAGTAGGCATTTATCAAGGCATAGCTGTATTAGATTTAGATTACGCCGAAGACTCCTCTTGCGATACGGATATGAATGTGGTGATGAATGGTCAGGGTGGCATGATCGAAGTGCAAGGTACCGCTGAAGGTCCGCCCTTTTCTCGAGACGAATTAAATGCTTTACTCGATTTAGCACAACAGGGTATTTTGCTCTTAACTCAAGAGCAAAAAAATGCCCTCAGTAAAAAAGTAATTCCCAGTTAACGCTTGGTTGCAGTTTTGATACCGTTAACACAACTATTAATCGCATCTCACAACGCTGGTAAAGTGCGTGAGTTTCGACAATTATTAGCGCCACTCAATATTACTGTCCAATCACAAGCAGAATTGGGAATACCGGCTGCTGCTGAACCTTTTTTTACTTTCGCCGAGAATGCCCTTGCTAAAGCCCGGCATGCAAGCCATCTCAGTGGCTTACCAACGCTAGCTGACGACTCGGGTATTTGTGTCAGCGCTCTTCAAAATCGCCCTGGGGTTCACTCAGCGCGTTACGCTGCCACTGAAAATGAACCCGCCAATGACGCGCGCAACAATGCCAAGCTCCTCACCGAATTAAAAAATCAAACGAATCGAGCCGCACATTATGTCTGCGCACTTGTTTTAGTGCGCTCTGCTGACGACCCCAGCCCCCTTATCGTCGAGACTCGCTGGGAAGGTGAAATCATTGATCAGCCCCGCGGCTCCAATGGTTTTGGTTACGATCCCTATTTTTATTTACCGAGCCTAGGAAAAACAGTGGCTGAACTATCGCCAGCTGAAAAA
>JBAXGQ010000110.1:0-4849 GCA_037139315.1 Burkholderiaceae bacterium | reverse complement strand
GTTGCATAGCCGACAACATCGCAGAATCGGGCTGCCAATAATTGCGTTGCGAGGCCTCAGTTAAGCGATTAGCTAAACGCGCAGCAGCAGTTGGATTTAGTTTAGCTAAGCGCTCGCGCATTTCTGGGTCAAGCATGAATGTTTCAGTTAATTGTTTGTATACCCAAGGCTGGACCTGACCAGTAGTTGCTGACCAACCCATAGTATTAGTTATGTGCACTTCAATTTGCCGCACGCCCTCATAACCATGTTGCAACATCCCTTCATACCATTTTGGATTTAGCATACGGGTACGTGTTTCTAGCGTAACTTGCTCAGAGAGGGTACGAACAGTACCTTCGCCTTTAGTTTGATCACCAATATAAACTGGCACATCTGTGCCGCCCTTCGCGCGCTTAACTGCCCTTGTTATGCCACCTAAGGTATCAAAATAATTATCAATGGTGGTAACCCCCAGTTCCATCGAGTCAAGATTTTGATAGGTCATTTCAACATTGGCTAAGACGCTTTTTAAGAGTGCGTTATTTTGAATCGGCTTGCCCGCCATACCAAAGGCAAACCCTTTACGTCTAGTATAAGTTTCGGCTAACTCATCTTCTTCTTCCCACACGCTATTCTCAACCATGTTGCTGACATTAGAGCCGTAAGCGCCATCGGCATTACCGTAAACCCGTAACGCCGCGGTTTCCAAATCACAGCCATGCTCTGCTTGATAAGCCAAGGAATGTTTACGAATAAAATTTTGCTCCAACGGTTCATCGGCACTTGCCGCCATAAATGCGGCCTCAGCTAATAATTTAATTTGCAAAGGTAGTAAGTCACGGAAGATGCCCGATAGGGTAATCACCACATCAATTCGGGGTCTACCTAATTCTGCGAGCGGAATTAACTGCGCACCAGCAAGTCGACCATAGCTATCGAAGCGCGGCAATGCACCCATCAGGGCTAATGCCTGACCGATTTGTCCACCCTCTGATTTTAGATTATCACTACCCCATAAAACCATGGCTATTGATTCAGGTATTGCATTGCCATCATCAATAAATTTTTGGACGATTTTTTCAGCTTGCTTAGCGCCGTCTTTCACTGCAAAAATACTGGGAATGCGAAACGGATCAAAACCGTGTAAATTGCGGCCCGTCGGCAACACTTCAGGATTACGCATCACATCCCCGCCGGCTGCGGGTCGAATAAAACGACAATCGAGGGCGTCGAGCATGCCAGTGACCTCAGTCTCTTGTGACATGAGTTGATTGGCACGAATCATTTTTGCGAATAACGCTTCTAAGATTTCTTGTGAGCCATACTGTAGAAGGTCTTGATGCCGACTCACAACGTCACTCGGTATCTGGCCATCCAGCAACTCTTGTACGACTGAGTCATCCACCGGATGATCTAAAGCAACATCTGCCATTGCTTTCAATAAACCAAAACGTTCTGCCAGGGGCGGAATAGCACCCACGATATGCAAGCCGTGGGGTATCAAGGTGTACTCAAGCTCTAGTAAATCAGTATATAAATTACTAACCAAGCCCTCTAAAGCGCGTTTATCAGCCACATCCCAAAGCGGGTCAGCTGGGCATAAATCGATTTCTGCGGCTTGCGCTTGAATTAAAACCGCTAAATCACGACTTTCATTTTCTAATTCAGGCTCGAGACTGCGCCACCGTTCAATCGATGCTTTTAAATCAGCTAGCCCAGCATAGAGTCCTGCCTGAGTTACTGGTGGGGTTAAATAACTAACCAAAGTGGCGCCCGAACGGCGTTTAGCGATCGCTCCTTCAGAAGGATTGTTTGAGGCATATAAATAAATATTAGGCAAATCATCAATCAGCCGATCAGGCCAACATGCGCCGCTCATGCCAGTTTGTTTGCCCGGCATAAACTCGAGTGCGCCGTGCGTACCAAAATGCACAACTGCATTGGCTGCAAAATCTTCTCTGAGGTAGCGATAAAAAGCTGAGAAGGCGTGGGTTGGAGCAAAGCCATGCTCAAACAACAATCTCATCGGATCGCCTTCATAGCCAAATGATGGCTGCACTGCTAATAAAATATTGCCGAATTGTTTACCTAAAACAAAAATAGAGCTGCCATTACTTAATTGTTTACCAGGGGCCGGCCCCCACTGCGCTTCAATTTCTTTAAGCCAACGCTCGCGCTTAACATGATCATTCGCAGAAATTAAAGTATGCACATTTGCATCAGCGCCATATTGCTGCGCATTCCCTTTTAATAATTGTTCCCGCAATTCATCGGTGGTAGCAGGCACGTCAACTGTGTAACCCCTTGCTTTCATACCCAACAATAAATTATGAACAGACTCAAAAACGCTTAAATAAGCTGCGCTGCCAATATTGCCAGCATTGGGTGGAAAATTAAATAACACAATCGCTACTTTGCGTTGGGCTCGCTCAGAACGGCGTAAATCGACTAACTTGCCCACCCGCGCAGCTAACATACCAACGCGCTCTATGCAGGTAAACATATCTTGGGGATTATGGGCCTCTGTAAACATGCACTCTTTATGACAACCGTGACAGGTCTTCCCAGCTGCACCAGGTCGGCCGCCATAAACCATCGGCACGGTTGAACCATCCAGTTCTGGAATGGCAACCATAATGGTGCTCTCTACAGGCAGCAGACCGCGATCAGAGCCACCCCATTGTTCTAAGTTCTGAAACTCTACTGGATGGGCCGCAATATACGGTACATTTAATTTTGCTAACACTTCTTCAGCCGCTTTGGCATCGTTATATGCAGGTCCACCAACCAATGAGAAGCCTGTCAAAGAAATTAAGGCATCAATACTCGCTTCACCATTTTGCGTAAAAAAAGTATCAATCGCTGGACGCGAATCTAGGCCCGAAGAAAAAGCCGGGATGACTTGCAAGCCCTGGGCCTCTAAAGCAGTAATTACCGGATCGTAGTGCCCACTGTTACCTGAAACTAAATAAGAGCGCAACAGCAGGATACCCACTTTGCCCCGCGCCTTGGGTTGCGGTACGACCACTGGCAGATCTTGTAAACGCTCGCTTAGCCGCCCCTTCATGCGGGGGTGATAGACACCAAGATCAGGGTAAGCAACGGGATCAATGGCTTTGGCGTTCTCGCGCAAACTTGCTCGTGCACCTGCCGCATAACGATTGATCAGATAACTCATTAAATTAAATAAATTTTCTTGCGAGCCACCTAACCAGTATTGCAAAGAGAGGAAATAGGCGCGTAAATCTTGCGCTGTACCTGGAACAAAACGCAAGATCTGCGGTATCAAGCGCAACATCTTCATTTGTTTTGCTCCCGCAGTAGCACCGCCTTTACTGTTGCCGCCCTTATCTTTACTTGTAGGACGTAACTTTTTCATTAAGGCCATTAAGGGGCTGGCTGGTAGGCTCATATCCAGCTTACTTAAGCGGGTTAGCTTAGTAACATCTCCGGCCGACATCGCACACAACATCGCATCACAATGCTCGCGCCGTGCACGCAAGTTATCGATGATTGGTAAGTAATGGTCTTCAAGAAACAGCATGGTGACAATCACAATATCGCCTGCGGCAATATCATTTTTGCATTCAGTCAATAATTTTTCGCTAGCTGCATACTCACTAGCAGAGTGAATTTTTAGAGAAAGGCCCGGTATAGTTTTTTGTAACTCTCGCTCTGCTCGCCGCGCAGCACTATTTAAATGAGTATCCATGGTGATTAACACCATGTTCATTGGCTTTTTTTGAGTGCGTACTGCGGCTAGTTCTGCCATCTATCGTCTCCAGAACCCTATTCTTATTAAGAATTAAGAAAGTGTCAATTAAATTTTACATAGCCTAGGGTAAAAACTTAGTGACAAACTCGGGTAAACCCTTAAAAGTAAATCGGGATTCTCCAATCCCCTATCTAGACTTAAATTACTAAGAACCTATTCAGCAACATCGCTGATGATTTATTTATTTGAAATGAAGGTTTTTAGTGAAATTATCCAAAGCTGCAGACACTTCGTGTGAGAGTGGCCAAGTCACAAGCGATAAAAATAGTTTGCAGCAAATTTCACTACAGCAATCGGTTTTGATCGAGCCGCTGCCAATCCATGCGGGCCCTCAAGAGCACCTGGGCTGGTTAGTGCGCACCATAGAAAAATCGATTATTCCCCGCTTACTCTCGACCCATTTAAATGCCGAAACTGCGGATGATGCCAAACACTTTTTATCTAAGTCAAGCGAAGATCCCGAAAAAATCGCTACTTTAGCAAAGCTGGTGTTGGCTGACGAAAGCTCGGTTGCCGGCCGCTACGTTAGCGAGTTACATGCTAGCGGCATTCCCTTAGATGAAATCTATTTACGCTTGCTTGCTCCGGTTGCCCGCCGTTTAGGTGAAATGTGGGATAACGATGAATGCTCCTTTCATCAGGTGACCGTAGCTTTGTGGCGCTTAAAACAACTCATGTATGACCTGAGCCCACTATTTCAGGAGTTTGCCCGCTCTGATACCCTGGGTGCGCGCGCTATTCTGATCCCCATGCCGGGCTCACAACACACCATGGGTTTATTTATGGTCTCTGAATTTTTCCGTCGCGCTGGCTGGAAAGTATGGGGCGAATGGGCAAACTCAGAAGCGGAAATTCTTGCCCTTATTAAAACTGAATGGTTTGATTTAATCGGCATTTCTGTGAGCATACAAGATCAGTTCGATGCCTTAGCCAGCTTTATTAACGTGATTCGGGCCAACTCGCAGAATCCTAAAATTGGCATTATGGTTGGCGGACCGATTTTTGTCGCTCACCCTGAACTTATAGCGCAGGTAGGCGCCGATATCACCGGAGTGGATGCGGAACAAGCTCTCGAGCAGGCAGAGATTTTGT
>JBAXGQ010000109.1:0-4907 GCA_037139315.1 Burkholderiaceae bacterium | reverse complement strand
GGCTCAGTAGTGCAGGGCACCCAAATTAAAGATGCCTTAGAAATTTATCGTGACATGGTTAATGCTAAGGGCGGCGTGCTTGGACGACCAATTCAACTGGTGTTTGAAGATAGCCAAGGGCTGCCAGAAAAGGGACGTTCAGCAGTAGAGAAGCTGATTACGAAAGATAAGGTAGTGGCCATTACTGGATCTCACCAAAGCTCGGTTTGTTTAAGTGAAATTGAAGTGGCACATCGCTATCAGATTCCCTACGTAAATACGAACTGCTGGGCAGATTCAGTACGCGAGAAGGGCCATCCCGAGGTTTATAACACCTCCCCTTATAACTCCCTAGTTGCTAAATCGATGGCTGATACATTGAAAGCGATGAAAGTAAAACGGGTGGTTGCTTTTGCTGAAAATACCGACTACGGCATTGGTTTAGCTAAAGGCTTGGGTACTGCATTAAAAGCGACTGCACCGAATATTGAATATAAGTATGAAACTTTAGATCGGGCGAGCAAGGACTTTACCCCAGCTATCTTGGCTCTGAAGGCGAATCCTCCCGATGTGGTTGTCCTAACCATGTTGCCGCCCGGCGCTTATATTGCTTTAAATCAGTTATATGAACAAGGCGTTGCGCCAACGGCAAAAACGATTGTCTATGATGGCGCAGGTATGGCTGACTACCCAGATTTTTGGCAGAACGTAAAAGAAGCTGGTAAGTATTTAATGACCATTGGTATGTACCATCCAGAGATGAAGCAAACTGACTTATCACGTCAAATTGCAGTAGCTTATAAGCGCAAAACTGGCAATGATCCAAATCGCTTGATTTTCCAAGCAGTTGATTCGTTGGTGGTTGTAGTGGATTCAATCAGGCAGGCAAAGAGTACTGATCCAGCCAAAATGCTGGCGGCTATGCAAACAGGGAAATTTGATGGTGCACGCGGCACGATGAACTTTGATTCCCGTCCTGGGGTTTCATACCACCAATGGATGGATATTCCTTATGTCAATTATCAGTTGACTGCGGTGAATCAGGCTGTTGGTAACACCACTCTCTTGCAAGGCCCGGGTATGGCATTGAATGTTAATAAATTACAGTACCCAAAGTAATTTGATAGTAGTTTTATCTTAATCATTATCTTCTGCCTGATGTCTTGAGGCAGAAGAATTTTTTATGTCATTATTTCTTGATTTAACGATTAACGGACTCATTATGGGTCTGTTCTACGCGCTCATGGCCGTAGGTTTATCAATGATTTTTGGCATTCTACGGATTGTCAATTTTGCCCATGGCGAATTTTTTATGGTGGGCGCCTATGCCTACGCCTTAACTGCGATGAAGCTAGGAATTAATCCTTGGTTTGCGCTCCTACTAGCAGCGGCAGGCGGCGCTTTTCTTGGCGTAACGATTGAGAAATTACTCATGCGGCCCCTTTATCAAGGCTATCAGAGCTGGTCAATTGTGAAGGATGAGTATGCGGTAGTAGTGACTTTTGCTTTATCCCTATTTTTAATTCACTTTGTTGATAAAGTTATTGGCCCATCTCCCTTTATGGGGCCAAGCCTAGTCAGTACACAGCGAATCGCAATTGGTCCAATCATGTTAAATGGTCAGAAAATTATTGCGGCAGGTATTTCCATCTCCTTGTTATGCGGGCTCGCTCTCTTTATTAAAAAATCACTTTGGGGTAGGCAGATTCAAGCAGTTGCCCAAAATCGCTTCGGTTCTTCTTTAGCTGGCATTGACCCAGTGCGAACTACCAGCATTATTTTTGCTATCTCTGGTATGTTGGCTGCGCTTTCGGGCGCATTATTAGCACCATTAATGAATCCTGCTCCGGATATTGGCTCATTTCCCGCCATCAAATCATTCATTATTGTCGTGTTAGGTGGCATGGGATCAATCTGGGGCAGCATGATAGCCGCCTTATTACTCGGAGTTTCAGAATCGTTTTTTGCGGTTTATATTTCTTATGACTACCGAGATGCTTTTGGCTTATTTGTATTGGTAGCCGTTTTAATTCTGCGGCCGCAAGGTTTAGCGGGTCAAAAAGGGCGCCAGTCATGAGTCAGATGGAAAATTTATGGTCTAGAAAGTTATCGCGCGACCTGAAGTGCTTATTCATTCTTTGTGCGCTGATGTGTCTGGTGCCTTTGCTTGACTTATCACCCTATACATTAGGCATTTTAATTGTTGGCTTTTATTTTGCCTTAATTGCCTTGGCTTGGAATTTATTAGCCGGCTTTACCGGTCAATTTTCAATGGCCCCAGCGGCCTTTGCCATGATTGGTGGCTATATTACGGCCTTACTCAGCTATCACTTGAGCGTTTCACTGTGGGTAGGTATTCCTGCTGCTGTTTTTGGTTCGGCCTTGCTTGGTTTTTTATTGGGCGCCACAGTATTGCGTTTGAAGGGGCCTTATTTGTCTTTGACTACCTTGGCATTTGCGGAAATAGCGCGTGTGTTTATTGGTAACTCCCATGAATTTACCCGCGGTGATCAAGGTCTAAACTTGCCCACCTTAATGGAAAGCCGTATTGCCTACTATTATTTTTTCTTACTGCTGGTCGTCTTAGTGGGCTGGCTAATCTTCTTACTCATGCGGAGTAAATACGGCGGATATTTATTGGCCATTCGGGATGATGCAGAAGCAGCAGAAAGTAGGGGAATTCCGGTAGTTCGGTTCAAGCTATTGGCATTTACTATCTCAAGCGCTATTTGCGGTTTTGCAGGTTGTATGTATGGCACCTTTAGCCAATTAGTGAGTCCTGAGATGGGTTTAATTCAGCAAACAGGCTTAATTATTTCAATGGTCGTGATTGGTGGAATTGGCTCGCTTACTGGCCCGGTTTTAGGCGCTTTGCTAGTCTACCTTAGCTCCGAATGGTTAAGGGATGTTGGCAATATACAGCTCATTGTATTTGCCTTACTGGTAATTATCTTTGCACGCTTTTTTAGAACTGGTTTGTGGGGAATTTGCCTGAGCCTATATGCCCGACTAAAACCAGTAAAAAATAATTGAAATGAAAACCGAACCTTTATTACGCGTTGACAGCATTTCAAAGCGCTTTGGTGGCAACCAAGCAGTTGACCACGTTTCATTTGAAGTGCCGCAGGGCATTATTTTGGGCTTAATTGGCCCAAATGGATCCGGCAAGACAACGGTATTGAATATGCTATCGGGAGAGTTATTTCCTGATGAGGGCAGTACTTATCTTGAGGGCCGTTCTATTACGCGGCTATCACCATCTCAGTTAGCGCATTTGGGGGTGATACGCATGTTTCAGATGACTCGCGTTTTCATTCGGCTGTCAGCCTTTGATAATTTATTAATTTCTGGGCGGGCATTAGGCTTAAGCGCTGCCGAGGCAGAGTCTAGAGCCCAAAGCCTAGTTAAGGAATTAACGCTTGAGCAGGTACAGTACTTAGATGCTGGTCAACTGTCTGGCGGACAAAAAAAATTACTCGAATTTGGTATGTGTTTCATGTGTCCACCTAAAATCGCCTTATTAGATGAGCCTTTTGCTGCCGTACATCCCGTAATGAGAGAGACCATGGCAGAATTTATTCGCACGCGTAATCAGAATGGACAAACCTTTCTCTTGGTAAGTCACGATATGCCAATTGTAAAAAGCTTATGTCATGAATCTATTTGTATGAATACGGGGAAAATTATTTCGCAAGGCAGCACCCGCTTAGTGCTAGAAGACCCGAATGTCATTGAAGCTTATTTAGGCGGTGATCATGTCTGAATATTTGCTGGAGTTGAAATCGGTAACTGCAGGTTATGCGAAAGATATCGACGTATTGCGGGACGTTTCTTTGCAGGTGAAGGCCGGTGAAATTAGCGGTCTAATTGGCCTTAATGGGGCTGGTAAATCAACCTTGGTTAAAACAATTTGTGGTTTTTTGCATCCCAAAGCAGGGGATATTTTTTACGAAAATGAAAATATTAACCAGCTTGAGCCGCATCACTTAGTTGACTTAGGAATTTGCTGTATTCCGCAAGAGTCGAGCCTATTTCCATTCTTAACTGTGCGCGAAAATCTTCTACTGCCGATTCAGTCGCGCATGCAATTATTTGCGGATGTTTGGAAATCACGTTATGAAGAGGTAATTGAATTATTTCCAGCGCTCAAAGATAAACTAGGACAGGCTGCAGGCGAGCTATCTGGGGGCCAGCAAAAGCAACTTGAGTTCGCTAAGGCATGGATTTTGCAGCCGAAATTATGTTTAGTTGATGAGCCTAGTATTGGTTTGTCGCCTAAGGTTGCGGAAGAAGTTTTTGTCTGGCTAGATCGTTTTACCGAGAGAGGTATTGGGGTTTTATTAATTGATCATAACGTACGTCGTGTCGTGCGTATGTCGCAAACCATATTTGTATTAAGCCTGGGTGCTATTACCGCCTCCGGTGATCAAGCTAAATTTACGGGTGATTTACATTCACAAGTTAAAGAATGGCTTGGCCTGAACTTTTAGTTTGTGAATGGCAGGTTATGGGTTATTAATGATGACTTGCTGGCTTAATTGAATTTCATCGCAGTTATTCTGCATATTGGCACGGTCGATCACAATAAAATCGCTCTCTTTATTTAGGCTAATGAGTGGATGATGCCAAACTCCCTTGTTATATGTGATACCAGCACCATTGCTCGCAATGAAGGCGCAAAGATTATTGACGACATCTGCTTCGGACTCTAAATTCGGCTTGCTAACCACAATTAAATATTGGTCATTAGTTTGATTATTGGTAGGTATAAACGTTTGGGTTCCCAGGGGATGTCGTTCCATCAATCGCAGAGTGAATGGCATGACAAACGGTTGCCCACGAAATAAGCTAATAATTGCCTTACTATCCCCGTCGCCAACATCAATTTCTGAAATCGCATGGTAACGTTCCGTAGTACCTTGATTAAT
>JBAXGQ010000108.1:0-4910 GCA_037139315.1 Burkholderiaceae bacterium | reverse complement strand
TCTTCATTGCCAGCTTCTTTTTCTGCGACTTGTTTACGAAAACGCTCAGCTTGATCTTCAGCATCATTGAGCTCTGAGAAGCCATTAGCAATTTCACGGCCCGTAATAAATAACTCAAAGCGTTCGGTGATGCCTGGGCGGGTATCCGATTCTCTGGCGAGTGGGCTAACCTCAATTGGGTAGTCGATGATGTAGGTGGGCTCCCAGAGATGCTCTTCTGCTACGAGTTCAAATAAAGCTAATTGCAAGCCACCTAGACCAGCATTTTTTAGGGCAGGACCGTTGGGATCGATGCTACCTTTTTTGAGTTCGGCACGAATAAAGTCAGCATCTTCTAATTGATTGGCTCCATAATTTTTATTCGATAAGGGCGCGTATTTTAAGATTGCCGCAGTAATACTTAAGCGTTGAAATGGCTTACTTAAATCGAGTTCACGGCCTTGGTGGCTAAGTACTGCTGTACCCTGGGCGTGGATCGCGGCAGATCGAATCAGGTTTTCAGTGAAATCCATGAGCCACAGATAGTCGGTATACGCTGCGTAGAATTCCATCATCGTAAATTCAGGGTTATGACGCGGGCTCACCCCTTCATTACGAAAATTACGATTAATTTCGAAAACCCGTTCAAAGCCACCAACCACTAAGCGCTTTAAGTAGAGTTCAGGCGCAATACGCAAAAACATTTGCATATCAAGCGCATTGTGATGCGTTATAAATGGTTTTGCCGTAGCACCACCAGGAATGGAGTGCAACATAGGAGTTTCTACTTCCATAAAGCTCGCATCAATCATCTGTTGGCGTATTGAAGCAATCACTTTGCTGCGCGCTAAAAACGTATTTCGACTTTCAGGCGTCACAATTAAGTCGACATAACGTTGACGGTATTTCAGTTCTTGATCTGCAAGCCCATGAAATTTATCGGGTAGGGGGCGTAGCGATTTGGTAAGGAGCCGCAAATTTTTACACTCGACTGAAAGTTCACCTTTATTGGTTTTAAAGAGAATACCTTCAGCAGCGATAAAGTCGCCTAAATCCCAGTGTTTAAAGGCGTTATGTTTATCCGCACCAACGTGATCATCGGTAATATAAAACTGAATTTGCCCGCTACGATCTTGAATCGTCGCAAAACTGGCTTTACCCATGACGCGTTTTAACACCATACGGCCAGCGACTTTGACAGAAATTGCTTGGGTAGCTAAATCTTCTTTACTCAGAGCATCGTATTGTTGATGCAGGTCGGCTGATAAATGGGTTGGTACAAAATCATTGGGAAAGGCAACGCCAGATTCGCGTAGCTTACTTAATTTTTCCCGGCGCTCAGCAATGATGTGATTTTCGTCTACCGCTTCAGGCGCAGCTGGGGCAGAGCTAATATTTGGGGCTTTATCGTTCATAAGAGCACAGTAATTAAGTTAGACGCCTTGCTTAAGGCTAGCTTCAATAAAGGCATCGAGGTCTCCATCTAACACCTTTTGCGTATTGGAAATTTCAACATTGGTACGTAGGTCTTTAATGCGGCTTTGGTCTAGTACATAAGAGCGTATTTGATGACCCCAGCCCACATCGGTTTTAGTAGCCTCTAGTTTATCTTGCTCGACCCGGCGTTTTTGCATTTCGTGTTCGTAAAGTCTGGATTTGAGCATGCTCATGGCCTCAGCCCGGTTGCGGTGTTGGCTGCGGTCATTTTGGCACTGCACCACGATCCCGGTTGGCATGTGCGTGAGACGAACAGCTGAATCGGTTTTATTAATATGCTGACCACCAGCTCCCGAAGCCCGATAAGTATCGGTACGAATATCTGCGGGGTTAATATCAATTTCAATCGAGTCATCAATTTCGGGATACACATAAATACTAGCGAAAGAGGTATGGCGACCATTGGATGAATCAAAAGGGGATTTGCGCACTAAACGATGCACACCGGTTTCAGAACGTAAGTGCCCATAGGCATATTCGCCATCGACTTTAATGGTGGCACTTTTAATACCAGCGACATCCCCATCAGATTCTTCTAAAATTTCAGTTTTATAGCCTTTGCGTTCGCAATATTTTAAGTATTGACGGTAGAGCATGCTGGCCCAATCGCAGGCTTCAGTACCACCTGCACCAGCTTGAATATCAATAAAGCAGCTGCACGGATCCATTTCATTATGAAACATCCGGCGAAATTCAAGATCAGCAATGATCGTGCCGTAGGCTTTAATATCCTGCTCAAGCGCAATTAAGGTTTCATCTTCATTTTCATCGCGGGCCAATTCAAATAATTCTTGCGCGCCAATAATATTGTGATTGAGTTGGGTTAGGGTGAGTACTACCCCTTCGAGCATTTTCTTTTCTTTACCCAGTGCTTGGGCTTGCTTTTGATCATCCCAAATTTTGGGATCTTCAAGAATTTGATTAACTTCAGTTAGGCGACGTGATTTGACGTCGAAGTCAAAGATACCCCCGAAGCGCTTGCTCGCGAGCCAGCAAATCGTTGAGGGTATTACTAATCAGATTGAGTTGTTCAGCTTCCATGGCATGATTATAAGGGCTGTAGCAAAACTCACTGAGAAGCTTAGGAGCTTAGGCGCTAAGGTCACAGGCCTCGATCATCAGTTGCACCCTTGCTTGCCCTTGATACCGATCAGTTACGAGTCGATAAGCTAGCTTAACCTTAGCGGGTAGGGTTTGGGTTTGATTAAACCAAACTCCAGTAACGGGTTTGCTAGTTTGCGTACCCGATCCACTTTCGATAGTGCGTAACTGTAAGCGCAGATGCTTTTCTTTCATGAGGCTTTGTTGTAATACCTCAAACTCGCCATAAAAGATCGGCTGAGGAAAGCCTTGTCCCCAAATTTCACTGGCTAGTAAATCACCAATTTCGGGCGTTAATTCAGCACTTAAAAGCGCGCCATCATGCATACAACGCTTTTCTAGCAAATCAGCAGAGAGTAATTCGCCGGCGACTGTTTGAAACGTTTGGTCAAAGAGCGCAAAATCTGCACTTTTAATTGTGAGGCCAGCAGCCATAGCATGGCCGCCAAATTTTAGAATTAAGCCAGGTTCTCGCTTAGAGACTAAATCGAGGGCATCGCGTAAATGAAAACCCGTTAGCGATCTTCCTGAGCCGCGTAACTCGTCGTTTTCAGCAGGCGCAAACACAATTGCTGGCCGATTAAAACGTTCTTTAAGGCGGGAAGCGACAATGCCCACGACACCTTGATGCCAAGCAGAATTCCATAAACAAATACTTGAACGAGTGGCAAAGTCGTGTTGTAGTTCTTGCTTGGCTAAATGGGCGAGAGCAGTTTCTTGCATGCCACTTTCAATCACGCGGCGCTCGCGGTTAATGCGGTCTAGTTCATTGGCAATCGTTTGCGCTTCTACGGGATCATCGGTGAGTAAGAGGCGAATTCCTAGCGTCATATCGGCTAAGCGACCAGCAGCATTAAGCCTGGGGCCAAGGGCAAAGCCTAAATCAAAAGCACTCGCTTTCATGGGATCGCGCGCTGCGGCATTAAAAAGAGCAGTGATACCCAGTTGGCAATTGCCATTTTGCATCCGACGTAAACCATTGGCTACTAAGATGCGGTTGTTACGATCAAGTTGGGCGACATCTGCTACTGTGCCTAGGGCAACTAAATCGAGTAGGTTCTCAATTTTGGGTTGATTGGCTTGGGTAAAGTGATCGCGTGCACGTAGCTCTGCACGAAGGGCAATTAAAAGATAAAACATCACACCTACACCGGCAAGAGCCTTACTAGGAAAAGGGCAGCCAGTTTGATTTGGATTCACAATTGCCAAGGCTTTAGGTACTTGTGCGGCTGGCAAATGGTGATCGGTAATGATGACTTCCATTCCTAGCTCACGCGCGCGATTAACGCCAGCTTCACTAGCAATACCGTTATCGACTGTAATTAAAAACTCGGGACGCGGAATTTGTTGGGCAGCCAGTTCCACTACTTCTGGGGTAAGTCCATAACCCATCGTAAAGCGATTGGGCACTAAAAAACTCACCGGTGATGCGGGACTTAACATTTTCAAACCGCGTAGAGCAACAGCACAAGCCGTTGCGCCATCGCAATCGTAATCGGCAACGACGAGAATAGGGCGCTTTTGTAACAAAATATCGGCCAATATGGAAGCAGTACTAAGGCAGTTTTTTAATTCCTTTGGCGCAATCAATTCTTTTAAATCGAGTGACAGTAGATGCGGATTTTCAATACCGCGCGCTGCATAGAGTTTTGCGAGTAGCGGATGCACGCCACTTTGCGCTAACCAATTAGCTGAGCGCTCAGAAAAAGGGCGGGGGATAAAACGCATTAGGGGTTTTTCCCAATAAAGTCTTCCCAACTTGGTGGGGCAGGCGAACGCCAAAATAAAAGGGGCTGCAATATTGCCAGAAGCCCTTTATTGGGCAGTAAATCATTACGGGTAAAGAGTCGCTTGCGTGGCGCGGCAGTTGGAAAATCAATAATGGCGATTTCGTCTAAGTGCCCGGCAAGTAAAGCTGCAGATAACTTGAGCCAAATGTCAGCGGGTTTATTAAGCCAAGCAAAGGCCCCAACAAGTGGATTATTGGGCTTTGCAAAATCACTCGCTAAGCTATCAATCTCATGCATATATGGCTTATTTAAATACTGCGTCAACCCCGCAAGTAAAAGATGATCACCAATGAGCGTAGTTGCTTTTTCAATTTCTGGTGGTGCGTAAACATCAGCTAAGGCGCCAATGCCACTAAGCCAAATGGAATTGACTCGAGGTAAACCTTGTTCTTCACGCGCATCGTTTGTGGAATCAATATGCCAGAGCATTTGAATTTCATTTTGCAGTTTGCGCCAACGCTTAGCTACTCCTTCAGAAGTAGTGTCGCGCGGCGACCACCAGTCGATATTGCGGCCATGAGCCTGATCGGTACTATGGGTATT
>JBAXGQ010000107.1:0-4910 GCA_037139315.1 Burkholderiaceae bacterium | reverse complement strand
GATTGTTTGCCGATTAATTTATTGCAGTTTGCACAAATGGCTGATGTGATGTTACGCGTGGTTGATGGCAAGTCTTCGCCAACCATCGGGTTGCTAAACATTGGCGAGGAAGTAATTAAGGGTAATGAAGTCGTTAAGGAAGCTGGCGAATTATTGCGTAATAGCCAGTTAAACTTCTTTGGCAATGTTGAGGGCAATGATATTTTTAAAGGCACTGTGGATATCGTCGTTTGCGATGGCTTTGTTGGTAATATTGTTTTGAAGGCGAGCGAAGGGCTGGCAAAAATGATGACTGGCATGATCCGCACAGAATTTAATCGCTCTTGGTTAACCAAGTTCATGGCCTTGTGTGCCATGCTGCCGTTAGTGCGCGTCAAAAATCGGGTTGATCATCGGCGTTATAACGGTGCAGTGCTGCTCGGTTTGCGCGGTTGTGTAATTAAGAGTCATGGCTCGGCCGACCGCCTTGCGTTTGTTGCCGCTCTTGAGCGTGCTTATGAAGCTGGCAAGAATCGCATGGTTGAGCGCATTGCGGAAGCGTTTAGTGCGCAGGTGACGCAATGACCCCAAGGTCTTTTTACTCACGCATTGCGGGCACAGGAAGTTATTTGCCCGTACAACGTTTAAGTAATGATGATTTAGCTGCACGTTTAGCGCAAGTAGGAATAGAGACAAGTGATGAGTGGATTCACACGCGCAGCGGTATCTCGGCGCGCCATTTTGCCGCTGACAATGAATTAACGAGTGACTTAGGCATGTTAGCAGCGCAGGCTGCATTACACGATGCTAATCTTCGCGCCGACCAAATTGAATTAATTATTTTAGCCAGCTCAACTCCAGATCATTTGGGCGGTTTTCCAAGTACAGCTTGTGTGATTCAAGACAAACTAGGTATTCATAATGGCTGTGCAGCGTTTGATGTGCAAGCAGTATGTGCTGGCTTTACCTACGCACTCGCCATTGCCGATGCATTTATTCGTGCCGGTACGTACAGTAAGGTTTTAGTCATTGGGGCGGAAATTTTTTCCCGCATCTTAGATTTTAATGATCGTACGACCTGCGTTTTATTTGGAGATGGTGCAGGTGCAGTTGTGCTAGAGGCTGCTGATGAGCCCGGTATTTTAGCTGCGGCACTGCATGCTGACGGCAGGCAACGCGCTATTTTGTGTGTACCCGGTCGCGCAATTGCCGGCGGCATCGAAGGTACCCCATTCTTAACCATGGATGGTCCAGCGGTGTTTAAATTTGCAGTTAAGGTTTTAGAGCAGGTTGCCCATGAAGCTTTGGAGCGCGCTCAATTAAAGCCTGAACAAATTGATTGGCTGGTGCCGCATCAGGCTAATATTCGTATTATGGAAGGCACGGCGCGCAAATTAGGACTATCCATGGATAAGGTGATTGTGACTGTGGCCGAGCATGGCAATACGTCTGCCGCCTCTATTCCATTGGCTTTAGACTTTGGGATTCGCAGTGGACAAATTCAGCGTGGTCAGCATCTCTTGTTAGAGGGTGTCGGCGGCGGTTTTGCTTGGGGCGCAGTAGTCCTAAAATATTAAGCGGATCTTTATTTAATGACATTTGCATTCGTTTTTCCAGGTCAGGGGTCACAATCAGTAGGCATGCTGAATTCGCTTGCCGATCGCCCTGAAGTGCAGGCTACCCTTGCTGAAGCATCGCTAGCTCTCGGCGAAGATCTCACCCAATTAATTGCCGCTGGTCCAGCAGAAGCTCTTGCACTCACAACCAATACGCAACCGGTAATGTTAGTGGCTGGTGTCGCCTGTTATCGGGCTTGGTTAGCAACTGGCGGTGCAAAGCCCGCATTTGTTGCTGGCCATAGCTTAGGTGAATATTCCGCTTTAGTTGCTGCCGAAGTCATTTCCTTTCAAGATGCTGTGCCACTCGTGCGCTACCGTGCTGAGGCGATGCAAACTGCAGTACCCTTAGGCACAGGAACCATGGCAGCGATTTTGGGTTTAGATGGTAACCAAGTGCAAGCGGTCTGCGCTGAGGCGAGCGCCTTGACCAATGAAGTAGTTGAGGCGGTCAATTTCAATGCCCCTGGTCAGGTAGTGATTGCAGGTGCCAATGCAGCAGTCAGTAAAGCCTGTGAGCTACTCAAAGCAGCTGGCGCAAAACGGGCTTTGCCATTATCTGTATCAGCTCCTTTCCATTCTTCTTTATTACAAACAGCCTCAGAAAAGCTGGCAATCTACTTAGAAAAAGTCACCTTTCATCCGCCTTCGATCCCTTTGATTAATAATGTTGATGTCAGTGTCTTGAGCAATCCTCAGGCTATTAAAGATGCCCTTGTAAGACAGGCGGCTAAACCAGTGCGTTGGCAAGAAATTATTCAAGCGATGGCGGCGCAAGGCATTACTCAAGTGGTTGAATGCGGCCCAGGCAAAGTGTTAGCAGGCTTAACCAAGCGGATTGACGCGCAATTGCAGGGCCTAGCATTATTTGACGATGCAAGCCTTCATGAAGTAAAAATCGCTTTAGGACAAACAGCATGAAAATTGATCTAAGCAAACAAATTGCCTTGGTTACTGGCGCATCGCGCGGCATTGGTGCAGCCATTGCGCAAGAGCTTGCCCAGTCGGGCGCTACAGTCATTGGCACCGCCACTTCTGCAGCCGGCGCATTGGCTATTACAGAGCGTTTACAGCGTTTTGGTGGGCGGGGCGAAATACTGAATGTGAATGAGGCTTCTGCTAGCGAGCAAATGATTGAGACTATTTGTAAAGAATTTGGTGGCATTCAGATTTTGGTGAATAACGCTGGCATTACCCGCGATCAACTGTCAATGCGCATGAAAACTGCGGAGTGGGCAGATGTGATTGATACTAACTTGAGCGCTGTCTTTCGACTTTCCCAAGCAGTTTTGCGACCAATGATGAAAGCCCGTTTTGGACGCATTATTAATATCACCTCGATCGTTGGCCATATGGGTAATCCAGGGCAAGTAAATTATGCGGCTGCAAAAGCGGGGGTTTCTGGGATGACTCGAGCATTAGCGCGGGAAATTGGCAGTCGCAACATTACCGTGAATTGCGTGGCCCCAGGTTTTATTGATACTGATATGACCCGCGCCTTAAGTGAGGAGCAACAAAATGCCCTCAAAGCGAACATTCCCTTGGCCCGTTTAGGGAGCCCAGAAGATGTGGCACAGGCAGTGGTCTTTTTAGCTTCAGGAGCTGCGGGCTATATTACGGGAAATACCCTCCACGTCAATGGGGGCCTGTATTTAGCCTGATTTATAGTATGGGGTTTTAGAAGCCAGGCGCGGTAATCGGTAGGTGGCTTTGCCAAACTGATAAAATCCTTAAATTGTTTTTTACTACCCTAGGGGGACTTGATGGACAACATCGAACAACGTGTTAAGAAAATTGTTGCTGAGCAATTGGGCGTACCAGAAGCAGATATTAAGAATGAATCTTCTTTTGTGAATGACCTCGGCGCCGATTCACTTGATACGGTAGAGTTGGTAATGGCTTTAGAAGATGAGTTTGGCATTGAAATACCAGATGAAGAGGCTGAAAAAATTACGACTGTTCAGCTTGCGATCGATTTCGCAAAATCTAAAGCATCACAGGGCTAATTATTTGGACTCGCTGTGGCTGCTTTAAAACACCAACGCCGGGTCGTAGTCACCGGCTTAGGTCTTATTTCTCCAGTTGGAAATTCTGTTGCAACTGCTTGGTCGAATGTGCTTGCCGGTAAATCAGGCATTGCTACGATTACTAAGTTTGATCATGCCCCGCTGAGCGTGCATTTTGCGGGTGAGGTTAAAGATTTTAATGTTGAAGATTATGTCTCTGCTAAAGAGGCTCGCCATATGGACCATTTCATCCACTATGGCATTGCTGCTGGAACTCAAGCATTACGAGATAGCGGCATTGAAGTAAGCGAAGCGAATGCCGAGCGGATTGGCGTCATGGTAGGTTCGGGAATTGGTGGACTGCCGATGATTGAAGATACCGGTGCCGAGCTTTTAGCCCGCGGGCCGCGGCGGATTTCCCCGTTCTTTGTGCCTGGCTCAATTATCAATATGATCTCAGGTCATTTAAGTATTTTATTTAATTTAAAAGGGCCCAATATTGCAGCTGCGACTGCCTGCACTACCGGCTTACATAGCATTGGTTTGGCGGCCCGATTAATTCAAGCAGGTGATGCAGATGTCATGCTAGCAGGTGGTGCCGAGTCAACTATTTCCGCTTTAGGCGTCGGTGGTTTTGCTGCTGCCCGCGCACTTTCAACCCGCAATGATGACCCCACTACCGCTTCTCGTCCCTGGGATAAGGATCGCGATGGTTTTGTGCTGGGTGAAGGAGCGGGTGTGATGGTCCTGGAAGAATATGAGCAGGCTCGTGCACGTGGCGCCAAGATTTATTGCGAACTCGTCGGCTTTGGAATGAGTGGGGATGCTTATCATATGACTGCCCCTAATATGGATGGCCCACGCCGTTGCATGGTGAACGCTTTGCGCGATGCAGGCTTAAACCCAGACCAAATCAATTACATCAATGCGCATGGAACCTCGACCCCGCTGGGCGATAAAAATGAAACTGAGGCTATTAAAGCTGCCTTAGGCGATCACGCCAAAAAGGTGGTAATTAATTCAACCAAGTCGATGACGGGCCATCTATTGGGCGGTGCTGGCGGCTTAGAGGCGGTTTTTACTGTTTTAGCCTTACATCACCAAAAATCACCACCCACCATCAATATCTTTAATCAAGACCCCGAGTGCGATTTGGACTACTGCGCCAATACTGCGCGGGATCTGTCGATTAACTATGCAGTGAAAAACAACTTTGGCTTTGGGGGTACTAACGGCACCTTGATTTTTGGTAAGTTGACCTGATATAGAGTTATCTTTGCTTTACGAAGTTCACTACGAAGTTCACTAC
>JBAXGQ010000106.1:0-4928 GCA_037139315.1 Burkholderiaceae bacterium | reverse complement strand
ACCATTTTTTGCTTACCCGCCTCGATATAGAAGGTGGGATTAGATTGGCCGCCACTGAGGGGCTTAATGATTAAGGCTTCACTAATATCATTAAGGGCAGCGTTATTTGCGGATATACCTTGATTGCGCAGATAGGCAGAAAAGGCCGGTAGATTAAACGACGTACTCATCGGCACACTCATTTAGCGTAGTTTTACAGGGTATTTACTAAATGAGCGCCATCGACCGCGATTGAGGTTCCCGACATTGCTTGGCTAGCATCAGATGCTAATAATAAAATCGGCCCATCAAGATCGCTAACTTCACCAAAACGTCGGCTTGGTATACGTGCACGGAGTTTTTCGCCGGCTTCGCTTTGTAAAAAAGCCCGATTGAGATCGGTCGCAATATAACCCGGTAGTAAGGCATTCACTCTAATCGAGTAGCGCGCTAACTCAAGTGCCATCGTTTTTGTGAGTTGTAGTACGCCTGCTTTAGAGATCGCATAGGGCGCAACACCACCCGCAACCCGCTCTCCTAAAATGGAGCTGATATTGACGATATTGCCTGGTTTATTGGCTGCAACCAGCCGCCTTGCGGCCTCAGTAGCCACCAGCCAAGCACCTTTGAGATTGGTATCGATCACTTGATCCCAATCACTCTCACTTTGTTGTAGCAGGGGTTTGGTGATAGTAACGCCAGCATTGTTGATGATCACATCAGGCAAATGCCAAGCAGCAAGTTGATCAAAGCACTGACTCACTTGTTGGGCATTACTCACATCGAGTTGAAATGCCTTGGCTTTTGCATCCGAAGACTTTGGTGAAGCTGAATTGATTTCTTGAACTAAGTCTTCTAAGACATCGATACGGCGTGCGGCTAAAGCCACGCTTGCACCAGCTTGCGCCATGAGTAGGGCGAAGTGCCGTCCTAGGCCACTAGATGCACCAGTCACTAAAACAGTTTTACCGTCTAAGCGAAAAAGATCTTGCGCCATTTATTGATTGTCCTGGGCCGCTTTAACCAATTTGCGGGCCATGCTCCAACGATGGACTTCACTCGGGCCATCGTAAATCCGAAAGGCACGCATATCAGTAAAAATCCGCATGATCGGCGTTTCGCCTGTGACTCCTTGACCACCTAAAATTTGGACACATCGATCAACGACCCGCCATTCAGCTTCTGAGCAAACGACTTTTGCACGACTCGATTCATAGTTGCATTTTTCACCTTGATCTAAAAGCCAAGCCGTATGCAAAGTATGTAGACGGGCAGTCTGTAAATCCATATCGTTATCGGCCAACATAAACCCCACGCCCTCATGTTGAGATAGTGGCATGCCAAAGGCAGTACGTTTAATCGCGTATTGCAAGGCAATGTCTTGCGCGCGGCGTGCTTGGCCAAGCCAACGCATGCAGTGGGTTAAGCGGGCGGGCGCTAAACGAATTTGGGCATAACGAAAACCTTCACCTAATTTTCCTAAGATATCTTTTGCTGGTACGCGTAAATTCTTAAAATCAATGACACCATGACCCCCTGTAAAACATTGATCCAGAGCGTCCATATTGCGCACTAATTCAATGCCGGTCTGTTTCATATCGGCCAGAAACATCGTCGCAGCAGGACCGCTAGATTTGGCATCTGCACTGTTTGGTGCAGTATTTTCAAGGCGTGCCATGATGATGGCGTAATCAGCCCCATCTGCTCCGGTAATAAACCACTTCCGGCCATTGATTACATAATCATCGCCATCCGGAGTCGCAGTAGTCATGAGCATGGAGGGGTCTGAGCCAGCCCCTGGGGGTGGTTCGGTCATCGCAAAGCAAGAACGCGTGAGGCCTTGAACTTGTGGGCGTAGCCAGCGCTCTTTTTGCTCTGCATTGGCAACTGCTTCCATTAAATGAATATTGCCTTCATCGGGGGCGGCAATATTGAGTGCAGTAGGACCTAAACAAGAGTAACCAGCCTCTTCAAAGATGACAGCTTTCGCAACATGACTTAAGCCCAAGCCGCCAAATTCAATTGAGGCATGGGGAGTAAGTAGGCCAGCTTTCTTAGCTCGAGCAATTAACTCTTTACGTAAAGTTTCGCTTGGCCCATGCGCATGGTAATCAAGTTCGCTTTCTAAGGGGATGACTTGTTCGGCGATAAAGCGCTTCGTGCGTTCACGCAGTTCTGTAGTTTGGGGGTCGAGAGAAAAATCCATATTATTTTGATTTATTTAATGATTTTAAGGATAGCTTTAAATTCCGGCCGATTACTGGTTTGCAGCCATTCAAAAATGAGCATTTCGCTTGTCACCAGCTTAGCACCTGCTTGTTCCATACGTGCAATGGCGATTTCTTTATCGAGCGGATGGCGCGAGCCAAGGGCATCGATGACGATCGTCACTTGATACTGATTTGCAATTAAACCAAACACCGTTTGCAGCACACAAACATGAGATTCACAACCCACTAAAATGATCTGTTGACGCGCTGGTTTAAATTTAGCTAGTTCAATTAATAAACCATCATGACAAGCATCAAAATAGGTTTTGCTGATGGTGGTTTGACAGAGCGCCTTAATCTCCGGTAAGTTATCGCCGAGACTCGCAGGATTTTGCTCTGTGCCAATAATCGGGACGTGCAGTAATTGGGCGGCTTGACCAAGTCGTACGCATTGCTCAATTACCGACTGACCTTCAGCGATGGCCGGCATGAGACGTTTTTGTAGGTCAATCATGACCAGTACAGCGTTATTTGAAGTGATCAACATAAAGATCTTTCAGGTTCTAGAGCCAATTGTAGACTTTGTTTACACTACTTGTATTACTAGTTAAGGGTCAGTGCCATGTTGATGTCTGCAAACGAATATCGTGAGTCCTTGAGGTCTTATAAACCCTCGGTGTATCTCAATGGTCAACTAGTGCAGTCGGTGGCAGATGAACCAGGTTTTGCGCCAGGCATTAATGCTATTGGTGTGACCTATGACTATGCCTTGCGTGAGGAATTTAAGCCATTAATGTTGGCTACTGAGCAGAGCAGCGGTAAAACTATTAATCGCCTTTTGCATATTAATCAGAGTGCTGGTGATTTACTCAATAAATTAGAAGCCGTGCGTTTGCTTTGTCAAGAAACGGGATGCGCTCAACGCTATTTAAGCCATGATGCGTTAAATGCAATTTATCAAGTGGCAGCGCAAATGGATGATGCCAAGGGCACTACTGAAAATAGTGCAAAGTTCTTAGCCTATTTACATGAGGTGCAAGCGCGCGATTTAACCTTGGGGATTGCCATGACTGATGCCAAAGGCGATCGCAGTAAACGCCCGCATCAACAAGCCAATCTCGATAGCTACGTGCACGTTGTGGAGCGTAACGCTAAAGGGATTGTTATTTCAGGAACTAAAGCGATTGTGACGGGTGCACCCTATGTGCACGAGTTATTAGTGATGCCTGGCCGCAATATGACTGCCGCTGATGCTGCCTTTGCAGTCTGCTGTGCTGTACCAATCGACGCTCCCGGAATTACGATGGTTGCGCGACCTGCAGGTAGGCCTGGCGAGAAGGCGGCGATCTTTTCGAATCGCTATGGTCAATCTACTGCGGTAGTGATGTTTGACAACGTGTTTGTGCCCTGGGAAAAAGTTTTTTTTGCTGATGAGTGGGAGCATTCGGGAACGCTGACGCACTCCTATGCTACGCATCATCGCCATAGTTGTATTGGTGCACGCGCTGGTTTTGGTGATCTTTTAATTGGCGCTGGCGCCTTAATGTGCGAAGCCAATGGTTTTAATCCCGCAGACGAAAGTCATTTACGTGAACAGATGGTTGAGCTGATTAAAATTACTGAAGGCTTTTATGCATGTGGGGTTGCTGCCTCGGTATACGCGACGCAAGATCCGCTTTCAAAAAGCTTTATGCCCGATGCGGTTTACTCCAATATTGGCAAGCTTTTATTAGCCACCCAAATTTACGATATGCAACGCATTGCACATTATGTCTCTGGTGGTTTAATTGTTGCATTACCTGGGCCTGATGAAGATCATAACCCGGCGACTGCGGCAAACTTGGCCGATGTCTTGCGCGCAAACCCGGCTATTCCTTATGATAAAAGAATTGAAACCGCACGCTTTATTGAAGACTTAACTGCGTCGTATCAAGGTGGTTGGTATTCGGTAATTAGCTTGCATGGTGGCGGCTCACCAGAGGCCATGAAGCGGGAAATTTATCGTAACTATCCGATTGGCGATAAAGTGGCCTTGGTAGAACGCCTTCTAAACCGCGGTGTGCTTGCTAATGCGAGCAGCCCTGCTGAAATTGAAGCAGAGCGCCCGATTACCCAAAACACCCAAGCAGGTAAATGTTGTGATCAAGGCTGTACCGTGCCAGGCACCGCCATCATGGTCGACTTACCTCAAACCATTAAAAAATCAGGGGAGTAGGGGGTTTTCGGCATGAATTGCTGCCTGATAGGCGGCATCAGCAAACATGGTTGGGCGTTCAAGAAAATCCAAGATCCAGGGAATGGCATCAGAACCCCAAAAGACCCGCTCATTAACTTTAACGCTGGGCACCCCAAAAATACCGGCTTGATTTGCGCTTTCAGTATTGGCAATTAAGGCTTGCTTGATCTCTGCAGTACTTGGTTTTGCAGTGGTCGCAGGCAAACCGAGCGCCAGGCAAAATTCACTCCATTGGGTTTCAGGATCGCCGCCATGACCCCAAACGAAATCAAAGGCTTTATCAATCATCGCGAAGTCAGCACCTTCTTGTAGTAATAAGCGTTGTGCAGCAGCAGAAGCAAATGGATGGCGCCGCGGAAACTGAAAGGGAATACCCAGTTGTTGGGCTTTCCAAACGCAGAAGGTATAGGTATGAATTCTTTTTTCAGGGATCTCAGCTGGCCCACGATTATTTTGTAGGCGCAGTAAACCAGGAAAAAAAATGGGTACCGGTTTTAAATCGA
>JBAXGQ010000105.1:0-5117 GCA_037139315.1 Burkholderiaceae bacterium | reverse complement strand
CGGGCGTAATGTCCAGTGGCAATTAAATCTGCCCCAAGACTCATCGCATGATCTAAAAAAGCCTTAAATTTAATTTCAGCATTACACAACACATCAGGGTTAGGGGTCCGGCCGGCAGCATATTCGCGCAGAAAATCCGCGAACACCCGCTCACGATACTCAGCGGCAAAATTGACTGCCTCGACATCAATACCAATGAGGTCAGCTACCGAAACTACATCCAGCCAATCTTGACGGCTCGAGCAATACTGGTCATCGTCATCGTCTTCCCAGTTTTTCATAAAGAGGCCCACAACCTCATATCCCTGCTGCTTGAGAAGCCAAGCAGCCACCGAAGAATCAACCCCGCCCGACATCCCCACCACAACTTTTTGTTGGCTTTTAGGCTGGCTAAGGGCGGCATTTACGGAAAAATTGGCTGGCATCATCAAAAAAATGCGAAAATTTGGATTAAGTTTTAAAAGCCCATTGTAAAACCCCGCCCAATTCCTCTCTACAGACATCACAGAGACCAAGGAAAAGGCTCGAGAGCAAGCAATTAGCATCTAACTTAAAATAGTTTTTTAAAATATTCGCTTTTGGAGACAAGCCATGCGCATTGGAGTGCCGCTGGAAACTAGACCTGGAGAAACTCGGGTTGCCGCTACCCCAGAAACCGTCAAAAAATTGACTGCTCAAGGACATCAAGTTGTCATCCAAAGTGGTGCTGGTATTGGCGCAAGCCAACCTGACTCTGCCTATGAAGCAGTTGGTGCCACCATTGGCAGCGCTGCCGATGCCTTTGGCGCTGAAATTGTGCTTAAAGTGCGGTCACCCCAAGAGGATGAGCTAAAGCAATTAAAGTCAGGCTCAGTTTTAATTGGCATGCTTGATCCCTTTGATAGTGCTGGCATTTCTGCTATGGCAGCGCAAGGTATTACCGCCTTCGCACTCGAGGCAGCACCGCGTACTACTCGCGCCCAAAGCATGGATGTACTGTCCTCCCAAGCGAATATTGCTGGATATAAAGCAGTGCTCGTGGCAGCAAATGAGTATCAACGCTTTATGCCGATGCTGATGACTGCTGCTGGCACAGTGAAAGCTGCCCGTATTTTGATTCTCGGTGCTGGTGTTGCTGGGCTGCAAGCCATCGCGACTGCTAAACGCTTAGGTGCAGTCATTGAAGCTTCTGATGTTCGCCCAGCAGCTAAAGAACAAATTGAATCGCTTGGCGCCAAGTTTGTCGATGTCCCTTTTGAAACCGATGAAGAACGTGAAATTGCTAAAGGCGTTGGCGGTTACGCGCGGCCGATGCCCGAGTCGTGGATGAAACGACAGGCCGTACAAGTTGCCGAACGCGCCCAACAGGCTGATATTGTGATTACGACCGCGTTAATTCCAGGGCGTAAGCCGCCTGTGCTGTTGCACAGTGACACCGTGGCTAATATGAAGCCGGGCTCAGTTGTGATTGATCTAGCTGCAGGCCGGGGTGAGAATGGTTCGGGCAATTGCCCGTTAACTCGCGCCGATCAAATTGTGGTCAATCATGGAGTCAAAATTATTGGCTACACCAATTTACCCAGCATGGTCGCTGCCGATGCTTCTGCGCTGTATGCGCGCAACGTGCTCGACTTTATGAAACTGATCGTCACCCCTGAAGCGCAATTAGTCATACCCGCGGCTGCCGACGACGATATTGTCGCAGCTTGTCTCATGTGTCGTGATGGCCAAGTTATTCGTACTAATTAATTTTCCAAGGAATTCGTCATGGATTTAGCTGCTTTCCAAAGCCTTCTCACTGTGCAAAACATTACTGTTTTTGTTTTAGCCATTTTTGTTGGCTATCACGTCGTCTGGAATGTAACACCTGCACTACATACACCGCTGATGGCGGTTACCAATGCGATTTCTGGAATCATCATTGTTGGCGCCCTCTTACAAACCGAGGTCATCAATGGCAGTGAAATCACGACTACCAGTCTGATAGGTGCGGTAGCCGTTTTTTTAGCATCAATTAATATCTTTGGTGGCTTTATGGTTACACGCCGCATGCTCGAGATGTTTAAGAAAAAAACCCCTAAGAGCGAATAAAGAGCCTATTCATGTCAAATATCACCGCCCTCTCTTACCTCGTTTCCTCCATTTTATTCATCCTTGCGCTGCGCGGACTCTCATCGCCAACGACCTCACGTCAAGGAAATACCTATGGCATGATCGGCATGCTTTTGGCCGTTGTTACTACCTTTTTCTTGCCCGACTTCAAGCCAGTCTTTTGGTTAATTGGCGCGGCAATTATTGGTGGGGCCATCATTGGTATGCTTGCAGCCAAACGTGTACAAATGACGAAAATGCCTGAGCTCGTAGCACTCATGCATTCGTTTGTCGGCTTATCGGCAGTCTTAATTGCGATTGCTGCTGTCTTGCATGTGGGTCAAGAACATACTGGTGCACAAAAAATTGAATTATTTATTGGCGCATTTATTGGTGCAATTACCTTTACTGCTTCTATCGTTGCCTTTGGCAAACTTTCCGGCAAAGTTAGTGGTAAGCCCGTCACCTTTAGTGGTCAGCACTTACTTAATTTAGTTTTAGCCCTGTCCATGCTGGGTGGCGGTATTGCTTACTATTTATTTGATAGTCATAGCGCTTTCTTAATTATGTGCGGTATTGCTTTAGTGTTGGGTGTAACACTCATCATTCCTATTGGTGGTGCTGATATGCCAGTAGTGGTTTCCATGTTGAATAGTTATTCAGGTTGGGCTGCTGCAGGCATTGGCTTTACCTTAAATAATCCAGTACTCATCATCGCTGGTGCTTGTGTTGGTTCATCGGGAGCAATTCTGTCTTACATTATGTGTAAGGCAATGAACCGCTCAATCTTAGCGGTCTTGCTTGGCGGCTTTGGCGCCGAAGTATCAGCAAGTGGCGATGATGATGGTGCTCCTAAAAACTATAAAACGGGTTCGCCAGAAGATGCGGCCTTTTTAATGAGTAATGCTGATACCGTCATCATCGTACCGGGTTACGGTCTAGCTGTCGCCCGTGCTCAACACGCACTGAAAGAGTTGACTGAAAAACTCACCCATCATGGTGTTACGGTTAAATACGCCATTCATCCTGTCGCTGGGCGGATGCCTGGCCATATGAATGTGTTGTTAGCCGAAGCTGAAGTACCCTACGATCAAGTTTTTGAAATGGAAGATATCAATAGCGATTTTGGTCAGGCTGATGTGGTTCTTATTTTGGGTGCAAATGATGTGGTCAATCCAGCTGCCCGAACTCCAGGAAGCCCAATTTTTGGAATGCCGATTTTGGAGGCATTTAAGGCTAAAACCATTATTGTTAATAAACGCTCGATGGCGGCAGGCTATGCCGGTCTAGATAACGAACTCTTCTACATGGATAAAACCATGATGGTCTTCGGGGATGCCAAGAAGGTCGTAGAGGACATGGTCAAAGCAGTCGATTAAGGTCAATAAACCCCATAATTAGGGCTTATTTGAGGGTTTTCCCGAGGGTTTTTAACCCTCTATAGGTCTTATAATTATTCTCTTGTAGAAATGTGCAAGATGTAAAAAAATAATATCTGGGAGAATTCAATGTCTGAAATTAAAAATCAAGTTCCACGTCGTAAATTCTTAAAAGGTGCTGCTGCTGGCTCCGTAGGCGCAGCTGCTCTCGGATTCCCAATGATTTCGAAAGCACAAGCACAGCCTCAACCTATCACCTTGCGCTTTCAGTCTACTTGGCCTACGAAAGATATCTTTCATGAATATGCCAATGACTACGCTGCCAAAGTTAATGCAATGTCGGGTGGGCGTCTAAAAATTGAAGTGTTACCAGCTGGCTCAGTTGTCAAAGCCTTTGATCTACTTGATGCTGTTTCAAGCGGCACATTAGATGGCGGTCACGGTGTGTTGGCGTATTGGTACGGTAAAAGTGCAGCCTTGGCATTATGGGGTTCGGGCCCAGCATTCGGTATGGATGCCAATACCGTTTTGTCATGGAACCAATATGGTGGTGGCCAACAACTGTTAAACGAAATTTATTCTGGCTTGAAATTGGATGTTGTGTCATTCCCTTATGGCCCAATGCCAACTCAGCCACTCGGCTGGTTTAAAAAGCCAATCGCTAAAGCTGACGATATGAAAGGCTTAAAGTATCGTACTGTTGGCCTCTCAATTGAAATCTTTACCGATATGGGCGCATCAGTTCAGGCCTTACCTGGCGGCGATATTATTCCCGCGATGGATCGTGGTCTTTTAGATGCTGCTGAATTTAATAACGCTTCGTCTGATCGCTTGCTTGGCTTCCCTGATGTTTCTAAGATCAATATGCTGCAAAGTTTTCACCAAAGCTCAGAGCAATTTGAAATTATTTTCAACAAAAAGAAATATGATTCATTAGCGCCTGATCTACGCGCAATTTTGGCGATCGCCACCCAAGCTGCTTCAGCCGATATGTCTTGGAAAGCAATCGATCGTTACTCAAAAGACTTTGTTGAGTTGCAAACCAAAGATAAGGTGAAGTTTTATGCTACACCAAAATCCATTTTGGTAGCTCAGTTAAATGCTTGGGACAAAATTATTGCCAAAAAAGCCGCTGAGAATGCAATGTTTAAGAAAGTGCTTGATTCACAAAAAGCCTTTGCTCAACGTGCAGTGCGTTGGCAGCTCTTAACCGATGTTGACTTTAAGATTGCCTACGATCATTACTTCAAAGATGGTCAGCCAAAAGCATAATTTTGATGATTTAAAATGATTTAATTTAGATGCAAAACCGGACGGCCTCCCGTCCGGTTTTTTTATAACAATACCTAGTTAGATTGATTCAATGTAGTTTTTTTAGGGGTAATGGATGAATAAGTTCATGCTAAGAGTCGATGAAATAAGTACCTTTGTTGGTAAAGCTGCATCATGGCTCATCATTCTTTTAATGTTGATGGTGTGTACCGATGTAGTTCGCCGCTATGCCCTTAATTCTCCATCGGCCTGGATTGGTGAGTTGTCCGTAATGGCCTATGGCACGCTCTTCATGATGTGCGGTGCCTACACCCTGGCGCAAAATGGTCACGTACGTGGCGACTTTCTATACGGCTCAATGAAGCCTCGTACTCAAGCGACTCTTGACTTAATTCT
>JBAXGQ010000104.1:0-5133 GCA_037139315.1 Burkholderiaceae bacterium | reverse complement strand
TCACCAATACGGTATTCGAAATGATGCCAATGGGCTTGTGCCATATAGTCAACTTCATGCTGACTTAAATCCATGCTGCCGGCAGCAATTTCGTGTAACTTTGGTTTCCAAATGTGCGTGCGGTTTTTATCAACCAAAATAATGCGCGCCTGACCTTTACGACCCAGGCTATTACCAAGTCGTGTAGCTAACTCGAGGCCGCCAGCGCCGCCGCCCACGATCACAATCTGCTTCACTTGCTATTCAACTAACCGAAGGGGCCATTAAGACGAACAGTATCCCAATTTAAGACGATGGCAATACTCACCCAAATTAAATAAGGCAGCATAAGTAAGCTCGATTTTGGCGAGTATTGACGCGTAGCGTAAATAATTGCAAATACCGATAGCCATAAAAGACTGGACTCATATAAAGCCCAATCGGGTCGCTCTAAACGAAAATACAAAAAACTCCAGAGTAAATTACAGAGCCCATTGAGTACATATAAAAGGGTTAGGTGACGTACCGCTGTTGGTGCGGGATTTCGATCCCATGCGATGACCCAGGCCGTGCCAGAACAGATAAATATAGCCGACCAGATGGGCCCAAATAACCAATCGGGCGGTTTCCAAAAGGGTTCTTTTAAGGCGTGATACCACGCATCTAAATTGGTTGCCCAGCCACCTAAAATAGCAACGGATAAACCCCAAATAAGGGCAACGAGAACCGGTTTCCTAATCATGGTCATAACTTACTTTACACCCTTAGCAAATAAACCTTAAACCTTAATTAACCCAAAAAGGTGCGCCAGATCTTTAAAGAAGATGCGAATATGGGCCAATGGATCGCGTTTAGCGAGCTTTTTATTCATATAAGCATCAAAAGTAAGTTTTTGCACATCCTTATCTTCACAAATTTTGACAAAGCGCTCGCGCCGTTTATCGCTGATATACCAAAACCATTGCATGATGCCCAATACTAAAAAGACTTTGCCATGTTCACGCATAAAACGCTTACGCGCCTTGGCTAGACTCTTGGGATTATTTGTCAACAAGAGTTCGCTCACTGACTCGGCCGCCAAGCGACCACCAACCATGGCGTAATAAATACCCTCGCCAGAGGCTGGCGCAACTACTCCAGCAGCATCGCCAGCCAACACTACATCGCGATTGTTATCCCATTTTTTTAGCGGCTTCATCGGTAGCGGCGCACCTTCATGACGCAGCATTTCAATATTTTCGAGGCCAGTAATTTTTTTTAAGTCGGCAACTGCACTGCGTAAAGAAAATCCTTTGTCTGCACTACCGGTGCCAATACTCATCGTCTTACCGTGGGGAAAAATCCAGCCGTAAAAATCTGGGGAGATGGTACCTTGATAAAAAACATCGCAACGTGAACCATCAAAATCTGCCGGTGGTAGATCGGGTGTACGCACAATTTCATGATAAGCAAAAACATATTCAACATCTTTGGCACTGGGGATAGCAGCCCGACCGACGCCAGATTTAGCGCCGTCCGCACCAATAATTGCCTTTGCCTTCACGGCCATCGAGGTATGTGGCTCATTTTTATTACTGGAGCGAACCAAGTAGTGAACAATGCTGATCCCATCGGCATCACGAGACAATTTTTCAAAGTTACCAACGCGCCGCTCACAACCATCATTCGCTGCGCGAACCCGAAGCCACTCATCAAATTGATCACGATCGACCATCCCCACAAAGCCGCCTTCAATGGGTATGTCGACTTTATTATTTTTGGGGGAGATCATGCGCGCCGACTTTGCTTTCGCAACCAAAAGCGCGTCGGGAATCTCAAAATCTTTAATGAGTCGCGGCGGTATTGCACCCCCACACGGCTTGATACGACCAGCTCGATCAAGCAGTAACACCTTATGACCTAAGCGCGCCAAATCGCCAGCGGCAGTTGCGCCTGCTGGGCCGCCGCCAACGACGACAGCGTCAAAAAGTTCATATGTGCTCATACTTTTTTCCTTCGGGAATTAATGCAAATTAGACACAGCAAATGCGCTGACCATCATTCCAGCAACAAACAGGGGAACACCAAAGCCACTTAGAAATAAGGCGCGCTTAATGGGGTCGCGCAAAAAATACAGCATCATCACCAATTGGCCCAGCATTAACATCGCAATAGTAAGTGCCCGCCACGGCATATTCCAGGCCAACAAAATGAGGGTTACGCAGGCCTGAGGAAACAACATCAGACTACAGGCATTGATTGCTGCGCCGCGCACGCCAAGTTGAACGGGCAAAGACCGCACACCCATTTTGCGATCCCCTTCGATAGCCTTGAAATCATTCAAGGTCATAATGCCGTGGGCGCCAAGGCTATACAAAAGTGCTAGCAGGATGGATTGCTTGGCTGGCATAGCATCGCCCATCATTACTGCGGTACCTGTAAACCAAGCAATACCTTCATAGGCAAGCCCACAAGCTGCATTACCCCACCATCCATTTTGTTTCAGTCGCAAAGGTGGAGCGCTATAAGCCCAAGCTAAGAACAAGCCAACTAGGGTGGCAATAAATGCCCAGGGGCTAATGTAATAACCTAATAATGCGGATAACCCAGTCCAAATGATGGCTAGATAAAGCCCCCAATAGCCCGGCATTCTGCCAGAGGGAATAGGTCTTTGCGGCTCATTGATAGCGTCAACATGACGGTCAAACCAATCGTTAACTGCCTGGCTTGCTGCACACACCATCGGTCCAGCCAAAATAATACCGGCTATTAATATGGGCCAATGTCCAGAAAAAGGTACGCCTGCCGCAATTGCGCCGCAAGCAAACGCCCACATCGGTGGAAACCATGTAATGGGTTTTAAAAGCTCAAGGGCGGCACTGCCCGAAGGCCAAGTACGACTGAGGTTCATAGGTGCTAAGCGCGAAAGCTCCATCTCCACAATCCTTCAGAGCTAATGGGTAGCACCAGCAAAATATGTTCAAGAATGGCTAAGGACAATAAAGTTCCTAAGATCGTGCATGAGGTAATTTGATAAGGGCTTGCACCAAGCGCAAAAGCAGCTTGCCAAATGGGGACTACGACTACGGTCGCAGCGATTACTGATACCGGCAATAAAGGATTCATTAAGCTGCGCGAAAAATAGCTATGAATATATTTAAGGTGGCTCGGTAAAAAATTTTCATTGAGATTTAGCACCCCTAAAAATAAATTTAGCTTCGCGCTTTGACGCATGATCCACAAAATCATAAAGGTCCAAAAAGCCGTTTGATTTACTCCGCCCCAACTGGCTACCGTTACCACAAGTGCTAACACTATCAGTGCTATTTCATGATGTTGAATCGTTTGAAAAGCATAGCCAACTTTTTTCCACCCCTTAGCCTCGGGTGGGCAAGCAATGCGGCGTGGCCCAGTAATAAAACCCAATAAAAAACCAATTTCCTGCCAAGCCCATACCAATAATGCACAGGCAAAACCGCAATACGCTGCAGCTACCGTATCCATTGAGCTACTTGTTTTAATTCCAACGATGGCAAATAACATCACGCAACCACTTAACCAAAAAGTGCTCTGATACGTTGTCGGGGCACGTTGGTTTAAAAATAAAATAATACCGGTCCCAAACCACCAAGCAAAGATGGTAAAAAAGATTGGCCAGAGATAAATGCTCATGATTAGTTTGAATTACTTACCAAGTAGGTACCATTCGCACTGAACTGGGCAAGGTATTGTCATTAACGGGTAAAAAATAGACGCGAATAAACTCAATGCCCACTTGAGCACCAAGCCATGCAACATGCACTTTTTTAAACCAGGATGATTGTTTTTTGACTGCTTCCATACGGGTAAACAGCACCAACATCCGCTCTAAGCCCTTATAAAAACGGGGGTCGTCGAGGTTTAAGGTCACCGGAAAAACTTGCTTGGTAATTTCATTCGTAATTTGCAGCACTTGGCGATCATAGTCGGCGGGAGAAATCTGTAATGCCTTATATAACTGTGGGCGCGCATGATCACGGACGTACATCGTGGCATAGACTGCCAAAATAAAGAAGCGAATCCAATATTTATTAATGCCGGTGAGTAATTTCGGATTTGCTCGCATGATTAAGGCGAATGATTCGCCATGACGAAACTCATCATTACACCATTTTTCAAACCATAAAAATATGGGATGAAAACGTAACTCTGGCTTACGCTCAATTTGCCTAAAAATCGTAATGTAGCGGGCATAGCCAATTTTTTCTGAAAGATAAGTAGCGTAGTAGATAAATTTCGGCTTGAAATACGTGTATTTTTTCGTTTTCGCTAAAAATCCTAAATCAATGCCAATGCCAAAGTCTTTGAGCCACTGATTAATAAATCCTGCATGGCGGCTTTCATCGCGTGCCATATAACCAAACAAGGTACGCATATCTTCATTTTTTACTTTACGCTTAATTTCGGCATATAAAATACAGCCCGAAAATTCAGAGGTAATTGAGCTGATGAGAAAGTCAACGAATTCATCGTATAGCTCTGGATCTACTTTTGAATAGTCTTTATCCATATCGGCAGGACGCTGGAAGTGATCGTTGTTCGTATCAGCCTCATACTCCACCATCAGCGCATCCCATTCACGCCGTAAACTATCGATCTTGACCCGGTCAATTTCAGCAAAGTCGGTGGTGTAAAACCGTGGGCTTAAAACTGCATCTTCAAGCGCCCGTTCAGTCGACGAATTTAACGGTGCTGTTTTGCGCATTTGTGAGCCAAGTAAGGTCTCCACACTCTCCATTTTGACTTCCATTATTTTTGCTCCTTAACTGGGATTGTTAACATCCGTAAAAAATTTGTCGCATTGGTTGGCCCGAACGAATCCAAATCAACCTTACGTTTCGTGACTGGGTCAACTAGGCTTAGACGACCATCGGTATGACCAATTAACTCGAAAGGCCTTGTGCCATCAAAACCTTCACGCTTGCGCTCTTGAGCTAAGCCGCGTAAAACCCCCCTGACAAAGCCATTCTCACCAACGACGCTATCAATTTGCTGACCACTCGTAAACTCAATTACCGCGATCGATCCATCGGCACGGTCTTCAAAACGTAATTGGCGCATTTGTTGTGTAGGCGCGTCTGGCTCACGGATATCGCGCCCCTGCAAACTGATCGAGGCAACCCAAGTAAAAGTGAG
>JBAXGQ010000103.1:0-5203 GCA_037139315.1 Burkholderiaceae bacterium | reverse complement strand
CCGACTAAAGCACCCCCCGGACCGCAAGGAGGTAAGTCATGAAAGCCAGCCTTAAATTAGTTGTCTTGGTTTCCCTAGCACTGGGGTTGTTGAGTGCTTGTAAAGACGAAGAGCAGGGCTTCAAGGCATCGAAGCGACCTGACGTTGCTCCTTATATGGGTGCTAACGATGGCTTTATGGCAAAAGGCTGGACTCCAGGCAATCAGGTGAGTTGGACGCAAGAAATAAATAAGCGCAATCAAAATCAAACTGAATACAGCCGTATTAAGTAATGATCAATGCCGTGAAGGATTTTGCATGAATCAAACCGTAAGCGCTTCTTTTCGTACCTGGCTGATTACAGCAGGCTTTTGCCTTGCTCTGTTTGCAGGAGCTAGCATCGCTCAGCCAGCTGCACCCGCAGCAACTCCAGCTCCGGCTGCCTTACCGAAGGTAGAGTCGGCTAATATTATGGATGTTGGGCGCGCCCCGAATGCAACGATTGAGGCAGAGCGTAAGGCGAACCAGAACCAACCTGGCAATAATTCGCCGATCTGGCGAACCGCCAATAGTGACGATGTTAATTTTGTAAGTATTCCCGATAAACAAGCGGGCGTTTTGATCCAGAAATCTGGACAACAGTGGCGTTTAATTCGCAATGGTGTCATTACGGTTTATGGTGCCTGGTTATTAGCATTAGCATTAGGCGGTGTGCTCGCAATGTTTATTCTCAAAGGTTCAATTAAGCTGCATGAACCCATGTCGGGTCACAAAATTAAGCGCTTTAGCTTACTCGATCGGATTATTCATTGGACTATGGCATTTAGTTTTGTGGGCCTCGCTTTCACTGGTCTAATGATTTTGTATGGTAAATACTTTGTGATGCCCCTCATGGGCGGCGTGACCTACGGATTATTTTTACTAGCTTGCAAAAATATTCATAATTTTTCTGGTCCCTTATTTACGCTTACCATTGTCATTTTCTTTTTCTTGTTTGTGCGTAAAAATATCCCTGAAAAAGGGGACATGGCATGGCTAACCGGTTTCGGTGGCATGCTTTCAGGAAAACATATCCCCGCAGGATTCTTTAATTGCGGTGAAAAAATTTGGTTTTGGTTTGGTATGGTCATTCTTGGATTAACGGTATCGGCCTCTGGTTGGGTTTTAGATATGATCGTGCCATTCATTGCGATTGAATATTGGCGTGGCACGATGCAAATTGCCGACATTATTCATAGCACCGCTGCCTTACTCATGACTGCTATGGCTTTTGGTCATATCTATATTGGCACCATTGGTATGCAAGGATCAATTGATGGCATGAAAACAGGTTATGTTGATGCTACTTGGGCTAAAGAGCATCACGAAATTTGGTACAACGATTTAAATAAAGGTTGAGCTATGAAAAAAATCATTGCATTTTTCATTTGTGTATTCAGTGCCAGCACTGTGTTGGCGATGCTTCCTCCTTTAACGCCAGAGCAACAAGCAGCAGCTGATTTAGCTAAAGCGAAAACAGCCTATGGCGACAAAGTTGGGGGCTATAAATTATGTATGATTCAAAATACCCTAGCCAATCGATTCAAAGTTGCTGGTACGCCAGCTCCCGCAGCTTGTGCTGAAGTTCCACCTTTTGTGCCACCTACCGCAGTTTCTGCAGCAGCACCAACTGCTGCGCCCGCCGCAGCTGCAGCGCCAGCGGCACCCGCTAAGAAATAGTCAGCAAACCCTTAAACATGACCCTGCTACCGTCAGGTTGGCAGGTCATGCTTTATGCTTAGCGCTTTCAGCACGAGATTATTGACGTGAATGCACCAATAAATTACTGGCCGCAGTGTGCCTATAAAACCCTGCAAGTCAGTGCAGATAATCAATTATTGGTGACCGATGATTTTTTACGTACCTATTTGCTTCGCGATGAACTGAATTTAGTACCCGAATCATGTGCGGCAGAAAAGCTACTACATCAGCGCTTAACGCAAAATCCCCGCGCAGCCATTAGCGAAGCTGAAATTGTGGAAATGATAGATAGTGACATTCAAGAAAATTACCGAATTTGGTTACGCTATCGCACTAAATTACTCTTAGCACCCTCATTAGAGTCATTTTATTTAGGCCTATTTGCCGGCGATGGGGTTGATGTACCACCCTTGTTTGTTAATCAGTTAGTCCAAATTTTTATGCGGCATATCTTGGGTGATGAGCCAAGCGCGATGGATGCCAGAGTCGCTGAATTATTTTTCCGGCCGCAAAAAATGAGCGTTTTAGAAGATGGTCTGGTGATGAGTGCAGACCATGAAACCATTGAGCGGAATGCCCAAGCCCCAGAGTTTGCCAATATTGTCGACTTACTCAAACAATCGACCGTAGCAATGAAATCAATCGATCTTGATGTCTTGCATGAAGATAATCTCGATTTGTATTGGACACGGGATAGTAATTATGATTTTGCAATACCGTTAAATTTTGGGCAAACGGCAGTTGAGCATTTCAGTAAATTACTCGCGCAGTGGCTAGATCATTTTTTAGGAATTGAGGTCAAAATAACCCCTTTGGCGGCGATTAATGACCCGCAGTGGGTCTGGCACGTTGGTTTAGATGCTACTTCTACTGAAATCTTAAATGCACTCTATAACAAAGACATGGTTGAGGCGAATAGCATTGCGCGGTTAATTTGTTTATTTCGTTTAGATTTTATCAGTCCAAATGTGGTTCTTCCCGAGTTAACTGGCAAACCCGTTTATTTAGGTATTGCCATGAATCAGGACAAGCTATTAAAACTGAAACCGCAAAATTTATTATTTAATCTCCCGCTTGCACCAGTTTCTTAAGCATTTAAATCCAGTCATGTAGTTGCACTTTGGCGCTTAAAGATTTATAACCTTCGGTAATGCCCGCATAATTTCTAATTTTGCTAATTAGTTTGCCAACCTCCTTGTTGGCAGCTAATTCTTTACGCATCGCTAGAAAAAATAGTTCATCTTTAAGGTAAATAAAGCCTAGTTTATTTTCTAGCGCAATATTTTTAACGGAAATGCCAACATTGGCTTTGTTGGCTAAGATCGTACTGGCAACCGCAGAGTGGGTAAATTCTTCATTGTTATAGCCTTTAATTTTCTCTGGATTAAGGCCTTTTTCAGCCAATAAAGAATCCAGCAATAAGCGGGTACCCGAGCCTCTTTGGCGATTTATAAAACGGACTTTTGGATTGGTCAAGTCACTGATGGAGGTGAGATTCAGGGGGTTGCCCTTTTGCACAATTAAACCTTGGATTCGTTTCATCACTGGCACTACTTGCATACCCGCTTTAATTAGGCGCTGATGAATGATGCGAGAATTTTCGGGATCAGAAACGTGGTATCCCGCAATGTCGGCCTCATGATTTAGGAGGCGTTCCAGTGATTCACCAGAGCCCGCTACCCGAAGCTCAAAGCTGCTGAATTTAGCAATAGTTTGTTGAATAATGGGATCACTACTAGAAAATAGCAGCCATTTTTTGCCCTGTTTTAAGCGGTAGGCCGCCATTTCTTGCGATAAGGTGGTTTGATAGTTTTCGCTGTACTCGCTATAGCGATTTTGCATTTGGTCCACAAATTGAATTAAAAAAAGCCCAAAATGACTGACGGTTGAGCCATGGCCTTTAATACGCTCAACGAGCTTTTCGTTCAGTACCGACTCTATTTCATTTAATTTATTCCACAGGGTACGGTAGGAGGTGCCAGCCCGCTTAGCTGCGCCCATTAAGGTCGACTCCCTTTTAATATCTTGAAGCAGCTCACTGAGCCACACCAAATCAATAGAATCAAGCCGTTTTGAACCCTTATTGTTAATCAGGAGGGTAGGCCTAATTTGTATACGCATATGTAATTTATTTCATATTGAAGTTTTGTATGATGAAAGCATATTAACTTGAATTGAAAAAGGCGCTAATAAAAAGATGAAAAAGAATCTCTATCGCTATTTGCTGGCTACTATTGTGGGCGCAATCATTTTTGTCAGCCCCAGCTATGCTCAGGATAAAAGTATCGTTGTATCGTCAACGACATCAACAGAGCAATCTGGTTTATTTGGATCTATTTTGCCAATTTTTCAAAAGCAGTCTGGTATCCAGGTAAAAATTGTCGCAGTAGGAACTGGTCAGGCACTTGATATTGGCCGACGCGGTGATGCTGATGTGGTATTTGTTCACGATAAACCCGCTGAAATAAAATTTATCGACGAAGGATTTTCTACTAAGCGTTATGAAGTGATGTACAACGATTTTATTTTGATCGGCCCCAAGAGTGACCCCGCAAAAATTGCTGGCGGTAAAGATATTAAGGTCGCGTTTCAAAAAATTGCCGAGGCTAAAGCGCCATTCGTTTCTCGAGGCGATAAAAGTGGTACTCATGCGGCAGAGCTGCGCTATTGGAAGGATGCTGGCATTGCAGCCAATCCCAATCTGAATTGGTATAAAGAAACAGGCTCTGGGATGGGTCCAGCATTAAATACGGCTTCTGCGATGAATGCTTATGTATTAGCTGATCGTGGCACTTGGTTGTCATTCAAAAATCGAGGCGATTTAGATATTTTGGTTGAAGGCGACCCGAGTTTATTTAATCAATATGGCGTGATGTTAGTTAATCCCATGAAATATCCCCAAGTGAAAAAAGCCGAGGGTCAAGCCTTTATCGATTGGCTCATTTCTAAACCAGGCCAGGATGCAATTGCCGCTTACAAAATTGGGGGTCAGCAATTATTTTTCCCTAATGCAGGAAAGTAATTAAATCTAGCCTAATGGGAGATTCAGTAGCAATGATTTAGTATTGAGGGCTCGAACGGAAAAGTGCTCCCATGCAGTATGAATTTGACCATTTAGTAATCATGGCAAGAGACCAAATAAGCTTGGTTGCTAAGCAATTTAGTGACCTTGGTTTTCGTCTCAGCGCAAAGTCTACGCATAACTTAGGTTCAGCAAATCAATTAATTGTTTTGGATTCGACCTATTTAGAGATCTTGGGTTGGGAGGCGGGAACGGTACCTCAACGAGCAGAAATTGCAAATTTAGCGTTTGGCCTAGATGCTTTAGTATTTCGTACCACCAATGCCGAAGCCTGTTTTAATGCGCTAAAGGAAGCAGGATTTGCGCCAAATGCAGTGCAAGATTTATCGCGACCTGCGCAAGTTGGCAATGAGATCAAGCAGGCCTTTTTTAAGACAGTACGGTTTTCTCAACAGCCGATTG
>JBAXGQ010000102.1:0-5360 GCA_037139315.1 Burkholderiaceae bacterium | reverse complement strand
TTTCATGTGCATGAGAAAGGCGACTGTTCTGCACCTGATGCAACTAGCGCTGGCGGTCATTTCAATCCTGATACAAAAGCCCATGGCATGCCAAATAGTGACATGAGCCATGCAGGTGACATGCCGAATATTAAATCCGACGCCAATGGTAATGCTACTTATTCTGCAAAGTTAACTGGTTTTTCAGTTGATAACAGCGCAACCGGAATCTTGGGCCGCTCTGTAGTAGTTCATCGTGATCCTGACGACTATAAATCTCAGCCAGCTGGTAACTCTGGTGCACGAATTGCTTGTGGATTGATAAAATAAATTACTAGAAGATGCAAACCATCGTTAATTAATGATGGTTTGTAGTTCTTTTCTAGAATGTCAAAGCTAGTTGTTGGCGGCTTCCTTATGCTATTCTAATTCATAGAATGGATGCCAAAATTTATAACAAAGTAAGGCAACTTGCTCTTCTAGTTAGCCCTTGGCTTATTTTATTAGCCCTTTGGCAGCTGATTATCTCAGTTAGCCTAGTGGACCGTTCGCTAATGCCTAGTCCACCTGAGGTAGCTACTAAATTTTATGACTTACTCCTGAATGGGCGCTTACTCGGCGATATTATGATGTCAACCCAACGAGTTTTTCTTGGGGTAGTGGGCGGTATTGCATTAGCAGTACCGGTAGGATTTTTAATTGGCTGGTATAAAGATGTCCGCACCTTTTTGGACCCAGTGATTAATTTTTTTCGTGCCTTGCCGCCAATTGCTCTAATTCCCTTGGTGGTAGTTTATTTCGGTATTGATGAGCCTGCCAAAATAATTATCTTGTTTTATGCATCATTTTTTGCTGGTGTAATTGTGATGTATGAAGGTGTGGCACAGATAAGCCCAATTTATATTAAGGTCGCTCATACACTGGGAGCGACAGATTGGGAGATTTTTTCACGTGTCATTGTGCCATTGACGATGCCACATATTTTGACTGCATTACGAGTGGCATTGGGCGTTGCCTGGGCAACTTTAGTGGCATCCGAGCTAGTTGCAGCACAAAAAGGGCTGGGCGCACTAATTCAAAGTGCCGGATCATTTTTTCAGTTAGATGTTATATATGTTGGCATTATTGCTATTGGATGTGTCGCTTTAACCATGGATTTGATCTTGAGATCGCTGACTAAGCGATTAATTCAATGGCAAGATAGGGTGGAGGCTCAATGAGTCTAGAACGTATCCGCTTTGAGAAAGCTACGGTCGATTTTAATGTTAATAATCAGCTATTGCGTGTAATTGATGACATCTCTTTCTCAATCTCAGATGGCGAATTTATTTCTATAGTGGGCCCATCTGGGTGCGGTAAGACAACTTTAATGAATATTATTGCAGGCTTTGTGAGGCCTACATCTGGAAAAGTAATGCTCGATGGCATCGAAATCAATGGCCCATCTCAGAACCGCGGGGTTATTTTTCAAGAGTATGGTATTTTTCCATGGCTTACAGTCGAAAAAAATATCCTCTTTGGATTAACCCTCCGAAATAGTAAGGTACCGAAAGACCACCATCAACAAATATGCAGCCGATATTTGCACTTGATGGGGTTAGCGGATTTTTCGAAATCTTATCCCCGCACCCTTTCCGGGGGAATGCGGCAGCGTTTAGCGATTGCCCGTGCATATGCTACTAACCCTGAATTTTTATTAATGGATGAGCCATTTGGCGCACTAGATGCGCAAACACGAGCAAAAATGCAGGACTTACTACTTGAGGTTTTGCAACATGAGCGTAAAACCGTTTTATTGATCACGCACTCGGTAGATGAGGCAATTTATTTATCATCGAAAATTATTGTAGTAACTGCTCGCCCAGCTAAAATTAAAGAAGTGATAGACGTTCCATTTGCTTATCCCCGTCGTGAGTCAATTCATGATGACCCCCAATTCATTTCTCTTAAGTCGCGCCTGAGAGATTTGGTTATGAAAGAATATGAGGCGCAACAAAAAATTTCTAACATATAGATTAGAAGTCTTTACTAATAGGAGATTGTGGTGAAAAAAAATAATTCTGATTTTAATCGTCGTAAATTTATTGTTGGTGCTGCCTCTGCGTCTGCATTAGCAATTACTGGGTTTCCAGCTATTGCCCAATCGAAAGTGAAGTTAAAGGTTGGCTATGTAGATACCTTAGCAGTAACAGGGCAGTTGTGGACAGGGGTGCATCGTGGACAATGGGCTAAGGAGGGTATAGAGTTCGATCCCTATAAGTTTAATACTGGCCTAGACTTGTTTAATGCCATGATCGGCGGAAGTTTAGATATGTTGAGTACTGGAGCGGTTATTTCTAATTTTCCAGCTCGCGGACAAGGTAAGGCTTTCATTATTAATAATATTGAATTTGCTACAGCTCAACTTTGGGTTCGGCAAGATCAAGGCATTAAAGATTGGTCTGATCTAAAAGGCAAAAAAATAGCTACTACTATTGGAACAACTGCCCATGTATTTTTAGATGCTGCTTTGCGTGCCAATGGTCTTGATCCTGCTAAGGATGTTGAGATTGTGAATCAGGGAATGCCCGTGGCTGTAACCTCATTTATTTCGGGTGCAGTACCAGCTGTTGCTTTATGGGTACCATTTAATGTATTAGTACGAGATAAAGTTCCCTCGGCAAAAATGTTAGTTGATGCTTCGGCGTATTATCCAAAATCTGCGATTCTAGGTGGATGGGCAGTTCGCGCTGATTTTTTGGAAAAAAATCGAGCAACTTGCGCTAATGTAATAAAAGGTTGGGCTGCGGCAAATGATGATTTGATTAAAAACTCTGAAGAAATTCTGCCAATTATTCAAAAAGCAAACTATAGTCAGGTGCCACTTGCCGATCTTCAGGCGCAATTTAAGGCCTCAAAATATAATACTGCTTCTGAATGGAAAAAACTGATTGAAAATGGTACGGCTATAGGTTGGCTACAACAAGTAACTGATTTTTATGCCAAAGCTGGGAATATCCAAAATCCCATTCCTGCGAAAACCTATTTTGAATCAAAACTTTTTATGGATAATGTTAAAAGCTAACATTTCCCCCCAGACCTGGGACTACATTATTGTTGGCGCCGGGTCTGCAGGGTGTTTGCTGGCCAATCGTTTAATTCGTGCTGGTTTTTCAGTTCTTTTAATCGAGGCGGGCAAGCAAGATAAAGGCTTTTGGCTGCATCTACCTGTGGGTTATTTTAAGACTATTTTTGATGAACGTTACTCACGATTATTTACGGTTGAACCACAACCAGAAACTGGTAACCGAAAATTAATTTGGCCTCGCGGTAGGGTATTGGGTGGATCAAGCTCTATAAATGGTTTGATTTATATTCGTGGCCAGCACGCTGATTATGACGACTGGGAGCGAGCAGGAGCAACCGGCTGGGGGTATGAAAGTGTATTGCCATTTTTCAAACGCTCTGAGCGTTATTCGGGAGAAGAGAGTTATTTTCATGGTCAGAATGGTGAGCTTGGAGTATCTAATTTAAAAAATGATGACTCCTCTTGCCATGCTTGGTTAGAGGCAGCTCAAGAGTTTGGATTGCCCTTGAACACTGACTTTAATGGCGAGACAGATTACGGGGTAGGTAAATATCAACTCAGTATTCGGGGGCGCTGGCGTTCAAGCGCCGCAGAAGCTTTTTTACGCCCAGTTGAAGGCGACAATAGATTAACTGTGCTAATTAATACCATGGTTTCAAAAGTCATTATTGAAAATAATCAAGCCATCGGCATTGAATGTATTAGTAATGGTTCGACTAACCGCTATTATTGCAGTGCTGAAGTAATTTTAAGTGGTGGCGCTTTACAAAGCCCGCAAATTTTGCAGCTTTCGGGAATCGGCCCTGCAAATTTGTTGCGTCAACATGAAATTTCTGTTATTCACGACTCTCCTGAAGTGGGTCAAAATTTACAAGACCACTATCAAGCACGGACAATTGTTCAGCTAAAAAACAAAGTTTCTCTCAACAATCAAGTGCGCAACCCTTTGGGCTTAGCAAAAATGGGTGTTGAGTGGTTATTGATGCAGAAAGGACCTTTAACTGTTGGCGCGGGGCAAGTCGGCGGTTTTGCAAAAACAGTCCATGCTAAAGATGGTCGTGCTGACATTCAATTTAATGTGATGCCATTATCGGTAGATAAGCCTGGCGATCCTTTGCATAGCTATGCGGGCTTTACTGTTTCGGTCTGTCAATGTAGGCCACAATCGAGGGGTACATTGCAAATTCAATCAACTAATCCTTTTGAGCAAGCAAAAATCACAGCGAATTATTTATCTGCTGATTTAGATATTAAAACTTTAATAGCAGGTTTGGATATGTGTCGTGAAATTTATCAGCAGAAAAGTTTTCGTAATCTCTGGCAGGTAGAGAAGTTGCCCAGTAATATGCCCTTAGAATTCTTTGCAAGAAATCATGGTGGAACGGTGTTTCATCCAACCAGTACATGCCGAATGGGTTCTGATTCAACGGCAGTTCTCGACCCTCAGTTACGTGTAAATGGCGTTAATAATTTAAGGGTTATTGATGCATCTGCTATGCCTACAGTTATTTCCGCAAATACGAATGCCGCAACTATTATGATTGCTGAAAAGGGTGCGGCACTCTTAACTGGATAACTAGGTTGATTTATGTGATGCTGCTAGCCCCTCAAGCGCTAAGCCATAACCCAATAAATTATGCATTTTTTGTTTTAATTCTTGGGTTAATAAGGTTCTTGAATAGCGCCGCAGTAGGGGGCTACGTTGCATTAAAAATTGTGCGTGTTCATAAGCGCGAGGCAATAGCTTATCTGCCGGTAAAATTTCACTAATGAGCCCTATGTCCTTTGCCTCTTGAGCTGAAAGGGTTTGGCCTGTTAACAAAAAATACCGCCCGCGATTAATACCCATTAAGTGTGGAAAAACAATATGCACACCATCGCCTGGCACTAAACCACCAGCAAAATGCGCTGAGTCTTGAATCGTTGTGTTTTCGCTAGCCAGCACGATATCGGATAACAAGGGAATTTCTGAATGCCGCAGGGCCGGTCCATTGATGGCACCAATAATGGGGATTTCAATATTTAATAAATTCATCAAGAGATGTTTTCCCTCCCAATAAATTTTGTCCCATTCCATTGCGGTAACAGGATGGCTTACATGGTTATGGCCATTGGGCGGGCATGGTGGCCCACTAAAAACTTCGCCTGAGCCAGTCAGAATCATGATTTCATTTTCTGGATCGTGACCAATCTCATAAAAAGCCCGCTCTAATTCACCATGCGGCAATAGACTCCAATGCAATGGGCCGTCATTGGTATGAAGTTTCACTTCAAGAATGCCATCCTGACGTTTCATTTTGATGGTTTGATATTT
>JBAXGQ010000101.1:0-5366 GCA_037139315.1 Burkholderiaceae bacterium | reverse complement strand
TTATCGTCTCATTGATCGCGCTATTCTTTAGGCCCGCTAGAAAACCGGCATGGTGGGGAAATAAGCTCATGGGGTTCTTTATCAGGGTTATAAAGCCTAAAGAGTAGCAGATTGCTCTTAACCTAGTGTGTAAGAAGAGCTCGAAACCCAATAAAACTTCAATATAATGACATCTTGCTCTTTTTTAGCTCTTTTATAGCTCTTTTTGTCTTTCTCAGCCATTCCTCATCATTTATTCTCAATGGCAACTATGCTAACTGCTCAAAAAATTAAACAGGCCCTGAAGTGGTTCATCTTGAACACTTTCAACCATTCGATGACTTTTATTAATAAGCATCCGCAATTACGTCAGTCCTTATTTAATTTCTTGCGCTCAACTGGCATCTTAAAAATGCTCAAGAAAATGTATTTCAAGCATTTTCTCAAAAAGAATTTACCCTTTTCTCAATACATGATTGGCCCAACGATTGCTATCGATATTACTGAAAAACAAATGACAGTTCGTGCCCATGCAATTTATGTTGATTTAAAAAATCGTCTCGCTACAACTCAGCATACGAAGGCGAATTAATGCGGATTGTTATCGATCTACAAGGCGCGCAAAGTCTTAGTCGCTTTCGGGGCATTGGTCGTTATTCACTAGCACTCACCCAAGGCATTATTCGCAACCGCGGTGAACACGAAATTATTTTGGTGTTGAGCGGCATCTTAAGAGATTCTGTGCCAACCATTGTGGAGTTTTTTGCCCCCATTTTGTCGCGGGAACAAATTCGTGTTTGGTATGCGCCTGGCCCTGTAGCCGAAATTCGTCAAGGTACCGAGCTGCGGCGTGAAGCTGCAAAGCGCATGCGCGAAGCTTTTATTACGAGCCTAAAGCCAGATCTGATTCATATCAGTAGTTTTTTTGAGGGTTGGGGTGATGACGCAGTTGCCACCATTGGGCCCTTCATGTCCGCAGATGGCCATGAAATTCCCGTAAGTGTCTCACTTTACGATTTAATTCCCTTTCTGAATCAAGCAGATTATTTAGACATTATTCCGGGCTATAAATCGATCTATCTGGCTAAAGTGGCTGACCTTAAAAAAGTGCCGCTCTTATTATCAATTTCTGATTTTTCTCGTCAAGAGGGTATCGAACACTTGCATATTGCCCCAGAAAAGATCGTGAATATTTCTTCGGCGGCAGACGATTTCTTTACGGATCAAGCGCCTAGTACCGACCCACAAGCGCTTTTTGAAAAGTTTCAGATTACCAAGCCATTTGCTCTTTATACGGGCGGCGCCGATGCCCGTAAAAATCTGAAGCGCCTACTACTTGCCTACGCCAGCCTACCATTAGCAATCCGCCAAGAACATCAATTAGTGCTTGCAGGAGTCATTGCGCATGAAGAACTCGTTAAATTACAAGAAATCCTGAAGGTAAATGGTATCAAGCCTGGTGAGGTCATTTTTACGGATTACATCACCGATAAAGAGTTGCATACGCTGTACTTCACTTGCAAGCTCTTCATCTTCCCTTCCTGGCATGAAGGTTTTGGTCTGCCTGCGCTTGAGGCAATGAAATCAGGCGCAGCCGTTATTGCATCCAACGTTACTAGCATCCCCGAAGTAATCGGCATTGACGAGGCTTTCTTCGATCCATTTTCAGTTGAATCGATTGCCCAAAAAATTGCTGCAGGCTTAAGCGATGAAGCCTTACGAACAAGGTTAATTGTTTACGGTAAAGCCAAGGCAAAAGAATTTTCTTGGGATATCACCGGCCAAAAAGCCATGGCAGCATTTGAAAAAGTCTATGCAAAGCATCAAGCTCAATTACAGGCCCAAACTACAAAACCTGCTCCTCTCGATATTTCTAATGCGGCCTTACGTAATCATGTACTAAATCAATTGATCAGTGATTCGCCTGATGCCGTTTTTCAAAAATACAAGCCTCATAATGAAGACTTATTGCGTTTATCCGTGTGCATTAGTCAAAATTTTCCAGCTGATGATCGTAAGCCGCAATTTTTAGTTGATATCTCGCAATTAATTACAGTCGATGAAAAGACAGGTATCCAACGGGTAGTGCGCTCGTTGATTACAGAATTTCTGGCAAATCCGCCAGCAAATTGGGATGTGAAGCTTGTTTACTCCGATCGCTTTTCTCTAGGGTATCGCTACGCTACTGAATTTAGTAAGCAATTTTCTCAGCAACCAACAAGGGCTGCGGATGATAGCGTTGATGATCAAGCCGATGATGAGTTAATTGAAACACAACCGGGTGATGTCTTTTTTGGCCTAGATTTGCAATCAGAAAATATTCAAATTCAGAAACAGTATCTCAATGCGTTATTCATGAATGGCACCAAAATCTATTATGTAGTCTACGATTTACTGCCCTTATATTTTCCAAAAGCCTTTCCTGAAACTGTCGATCACTTGCATGCCCAGTGGCTCAGAGAAATTAGTAAGTACGATGGTATTTACTGCATCTCTAAAGCAGTGGCGGATGAATTTAAGGTCTGGTCGGCCAAAAATATTCCTACGCTTTCGCCAAAATTTGATGTCAATTGGTTTCACTTGGGCGCTGACATTGAAAGCTCTGCACCCACTAAAGGGATGCCAGCAGATGCGCATGAAGTCATCGCCAAAATTAAGGCGCGCCCCAGCTTTATCATGATCGGTACGATTGAGCCGCGCAAAGGTTATAAGCAGGCGCTAGCTGCATTTGAGAAACTCTGGGCCAAAGGTGTTGATGTCAATTTAGTCATTATTGGCAAGCATGGCTGGCTAATGGATGAATTTGCGAATGATCTGCCAAAACACCCTGAATTTGGTAAGCACTTTTTTTGGCTCAACCGCATTAGCGATGAATACCTAGAAGCGCTCTACGCTGCAGGCACTTGTCTACTACTCGCCTCACAGGGCGAAGGCTTTGGTTTGCCACTCATTGAAGCGGCTAGGCGGCATTTACCCATTATTGCTCGTGATATACCGGTATTTAGAGAAGTAGCGGGTGATCATGCTTATTACTTTCACTGCGATTTAGAGAATGCGACCAACTCAGCTGATAACACTGGACCTGCAGCCGATTTCCCGCTACACAATCTGGCTGAAGCAGACCAAATTGCGAGCAGCATAGAGGCTTGGCTAGCGCTTTATCAGGCTGGAAAACACCCCAAGTCGGATCAAATGCCTTGGCTTACCTGGAAAGAAAGTGCCCAGTCCATTCTGAAAAGCTTATTAAAATAAGGTTTATGAGCAAATTACCTTTGCAAAGCCAACCTCAAACGACCTCATTTAACTCGTTACCCCCCTCCTTGCTTTCGCTTTGGCAGTATCGGGCGTTTATCTTTGGCAGTACCAAGCGCGAATTTCAAATGAAGTATAAAAACTCGCTGCTGGGTTTTGCTTGGCCGATTCTGAATCCCTTAGCACTCATTTTGGTTTATACCTTGGTCTTTTCTAAGATCATGGGTGCTCGCCTACCGGGTGCAGAAAGTATTTACTCTTACAGTATTTATCTTTGTATCGGCATTATTACTTGGAGTTTATTTGCCGAAATTACTTCGCGCTCCCAAACTGTATTTTTAGATAATGCCAACCTGCTCAAGAAACTCAATTTTCCACGCCTATGTCTGCCGGTTGTAGTGATCTTCAACGCATGCCTTAACTTTCTCATTATTTTTGCTTTATTTATTCTTTTTTTACTAGTCACCAATCAATTTCCAGGCTGGGTCATACTGGCTGTAATTCCCCTGCTACTAATTCAAATTGGCTTTGCAATTGGGCTAGGAATTAATTTAGGCGTACTTAATGTATTTTTTCGGGATATTGGTTATTTCTATGGGGTAGCCCTGCAGTTTTGGTTTTGGCTCACACCCATTGTGTATTCAGTCAATATTCTGCCGGAAACAATTCGCCCACTGATTGCTTTAAATCCATTAAGTAGCTTGATGGAGGCATATCAAACGATCTTCATCAAGCAACAATGGCCGGAGTGGTCTAGCCTTTGGTACATCATTATTTTGGCCCTCCTACTTAACCTGAATGGGCTGCGTTTATTTCGCAAGCGCTCGGGTGAAATGGTAGATTTACTCTAATGGGCAAAATCGTTGTCTCCAATCTTGGTAAAGCGTATAAACGCTATCCATCAAAATGGTCGCGTTTAGCCGAGTGGCTTATTCCTTTTAGCGGTCAGCGCCATGAACTGAATTGGGTACTAAGCGATCTTAATTTCAGCGTAAAGCCAGGTGAAGCATTAGGCATTATTGGCATCAACGGAGCTGGTAAGAGCACCTTATTAAAAATGATTGCTGGAACATCACAACCCAGTACCGGCTCAGTTGCTATTTCAGGGCATGTAGCTGCTCTCCTTGAGCTTGGCATTGGCTTTCATCCCGACTTTACTGGTAGACAAAATGCCTATATGGCCGGACAGCTCTTAGGCTTTAGTGTTGATGAGATTACTGCGCTGATGCCCGAGATTGAATCGTTTGCCGAAATTGGTGAGTACCTTGATCAAGCCGTGCGCTTTTATTCTAGCGGCATGCAAATGCGCTTAGCGTTTAGTGTAGCGACGGTAAAACGGCCGGATGTGCTCATCATCGATGAAGCTCTATCGGTGGGTGATGCCTACTTTCAGCATAAGTGCTTTGATCGCATTCGCGAGTTTCGAGAGCTCGGTACCACTCTGCTGATGGTTTCGCACGATAAGCTAGCAATTCAGTCAATTTGTGATCGGGCTATTTTATTAAATAAAGGGCAAATTGCCATTGAAGGCGAGCCTGAAGTTGTCATGGATTACTACAACGCCTTATTAGCTGATCGCGAGAGTGAGAATGTGCGGCAAGAGCTCTCCCACCAAGATCCTAGTAAGCCCAATAAAGTGAAAACAATTTCTGGCAGTGGCGAGGCGCTGATTCAGGATGTGGGTTTATTTGCTAATGATGGTAATCGCATCGAAGTAGTCCAAGTTGGGCAAGCGCTAAAACTGCACGTAAAGGTTAAATGCGTCCAAGCAATTGATGCGCTCGTACTAGGATATCTCTTTAAAGACCGTCTGGGCATGCCCGTTTTTGGCACCAATACCTTTCACCTAGGGCGTCAATTAAGTGATCTGAAGGCCGGCGAAGAAATTGAGTTTAGTTTTCAGTTTATGGCTAATTTTGGCCCGGGTACCTACTCATTAGCGCTCTCCCTACATGCTAGCGATAATCATATTGCCAAAAACTATGAATGGCGCGATCATGCTTTAGTCTTTACTGTTATCAATCAGCAAGAGCACTTCGAAGGAGTGGCATGGTTGCCATCCACCGTTGAAATCAAACGCTAAATAATGCTAGAAATGATCGAATGAACTCAAAAAATCCGAATTCTATTGGCCT
>JBAXGQ010000100.1:0-5408 GCA_037139315.1 Burkholderiaceae bacterium | reverse complement strand
CGCGCGCAGTTAGATAATTATGCGCAAGAACTCACGCGAATTCGGCCAGACAAAGCAGTTGAAGCTTATTTGATCTCAGCAACTGGGGAAATGCTGCAGATTATTTAATCACTGTTTTGGGTGTTTGAAAAATCGACTTTTGAGAAATTACTTGCCCTAGCCCAGCATAGTTTGGTCCTCCCAGGCGAGCGACTGGGCGTAGCTGAGCGCTATCAATTTTGTAATCCTGAATTAAATCTGGGTGGATATGGAAAACTTCAATTTCACCGACAATAAATTCAGAACCGGTATCACCATAAGATGTTGCAGAATGAAAGCGGCACTCCATGCTCGCGGGTACGTTTGCCAGACGAGGCACTTTCACTTTTTCTGATGGTACGGTTGTAAGCCCTAGTAATTCAACTTCACTGCATTCCGGCGGATGCTCAACAGCACTTTCATGAATCATACTCACCATGGTTTCGTCAGCTATATTGACAACAAACTCACCGTGCTCGTATATATTTCGCGCTGTATCCTTCATTTTTCCATCTTTACGGCCAACGTTAATGCCGATCATCGGCGGCTTGTTTGAGACAAAAGTAAAGCAACTATATGGCGCAAGATTAATAATTTGCTTTTCACCGGAAAGAGGGCCCAAAGTGGTAACCCAGGCAATTGGGCGGGGCACAACAATTCCCGCTAGCAATTTATAGGCCTGTTCGGGGCTTATATCGCTTGAATAAATATGTTGCATCGGAGAAATCATAATCTTCCTAGCCTATAAGCTATTATTTGAGATAAATTTGGGGTAAATATGCCGCGAATAAGTCTTACTTAGGGAAATTCTATTCTAAACTGATGATGCAGATATACGAATGAATGATTTGCGTTTTTAACTTAATTTGATCCTAGGGAATATCGGGATAAAAAGCATATACTTTTAACTTAAACATCAATATTAAAATTACATGATGACACTTCTAAAAAAATATATTCAGCAATTTAGTCTACTTATTGCTGCAACCTTATTTCATTCTCTTGTTTTTGCCGCGTGGCCTGATAAGCCAGTAAAAATTATTGTTCCCTATCCACCGGGTGGCAATGTTGATGTTGCTGCCCGCATCATAGCTCCGGAATTAACGACTGTCTTTGGCCAACCTTTTGTAGTGGAGAATAAAGCTGGGGCAGGAGGCATGATTGCTGGGGAATTTGTTGCTCGCTCAGCACCAGACGGCTATACCTTATTTATGGCGGCTAATGGCCCCTTACTTTTTAGTCCAATTATTTTTGGTAAAGATGTATATAAGTGGAATAAAGACTTCGCTCCCATCAGTTCTGTTTCCTATACACCCTTAATTCTGCAAGTTAAGCCTTCTTTACCGGTTAAAACACTGGCCGAATTTATTGCCCTCGCCAAGAAAGAGCCCAATAAATTAAATATGGCTTCACCGGGTGCAGGCACTACTAATCATTTAGCTAGTGAGTTATTGCAGTCCCTTACTGGCGCGCAATGGAATACAGTGCACTATAAGGGTAATGCTCCCGCCACTGCTGATCTACTGGGCGGACAAGTCGATTTTAATTTTGATCAAATTTCAGTAGCATTGCCATTCATTAAAGAAGGCAAAGTTAGGGGTTTAGCGGTGACATCTCCTAAGCGTGTTGCCTCAATTCCAGATGTGCCTACTTTTGCCGAAGCTGGAGTTCAGGGCATGGTTGCCGTAACTTTTACTGGCTTGCTGGCACCCAAGGGCACGCCGAATGAAGTTTTAGAGCGCTTAAGTGATGCTTTGCAAAAAATATTGCAACAAGCGGTTATTAAAGAAAAGTTTGAAAAATTGGGCGCAGAGGCTCGGGGTAGTTCACCTAAGGCATTTACTGCCTATTTAACTGAAGAAGATACCAGGTGGACGCCTATCATTAAGAGTGCGCGCATTAAAGCCGATTAATTGCTTTTCACACGGCAATAAATATAAGAAGAAATGAGTATGAAACGTAAAAGTATTTATGCGGAAGGTTTTAGTCATAAAAATCCGATACCAGCAGCGTGTCAAGTTGGTAATATGTTGTATTCAGGCAGTATTCAAGGGACCGATGCAGTGACAGGTGCCTATGGTAAAAATATTGATGATCAATGTCGTTTAATGTTTGCTCATATTGAACGCATTATTAAAGCTAGTGGCGCATCAATGGACAATATTATTAAAATGACGGTTTGGATGAAAGATCGAACGCAACGTGCCCCCTTGAATCAAGTTTGGCTCGAAAGCTTTCCTGATCCAGCCTCTAGGCCAGCTAGGCATACGATACAGGCTCCATTGGATGGAGAAAAATTAATTGAGTGCGATTTTATTGCTGTGCTAAATCCATAACTAGATGAAGAATTATCACCCCTTCAACCCACATCCGACCGCGCCATCCAAACCGCTACCCCCCTTCAGTTGCGATAGTCAGTTTCATGTTTTTGGGCCCCAAGATAGATATCCAATTCGGGTTGGTGCGGCTTATGAGATGCCAACAGCAACCATTGAAAACGCCCTCGAATTACATCAAATTTTAGGAATTCAGCGGGGTGTAATCGTGCAGGCTACTACTTATGGTGTAGATCACCAGGTCGTACTGGATGGTTTAGCTTATGCAGGCGCTAATTATCGTGGCTGTGCTAATGCCATTGTTTTGCTTGAGGGTAGTGAAGCCTATATAGAGCAACTCCATTCTGCGGGCGTGAGGGGGGCTCGATTTACAAGGCAGGGCTTAGGTATTACGATGAGCAATGCAGATTTTGATCGGGTTATAGGTAGAGTGCGTGAATTAGGGTGGTACGTAAAATTTCAGCCTGAAACCGCCGGTATCCTAGAGCAAGTTGGCTTATTCGCTAATTTAGATATGCCGGTCGTTATTGACCATATGGGTCGAAGTGATGTTAGCTTGGGTAACGCCGATCCGTCGTTAAATAAATTATTGGATTTATTAAAGCAAGGTAATTTTTGGGTCATGTTGTCATTAACCGAAAAACTATCTAAATCTGGTTTGCCATGGGATGACGTGTTACCTTTGGCCCATCAATTAATTGAATCCGCGCCTAATCGCATGATTTGGGGAAGCGATTGGCCTCATCCATTATCTGTAAATCCGCCGCCAGATGAAGCGCTCTTGATAAATCAACTTTATCGATACGCTCAGAATGATGATGCACTTATTCAGAAAATTCTGGTAGATAACCCAGCAACATTATTTGGTTTTAAATAAGCATCAATTTTTAGAAATGGGTATCAGTTGAAGACTGTCGTTGGCACACTATTAAATTTTCAAGGGGTTTGGGATCAGTACGCTCCAATCATGAACCAAGAGCCGCATAATAAGCCGCCTTTATATCCAGTTTTATATATTAAGCCTGTTAATACCTGGAGAAGTTCTGGAGAGCCGATTATGCTACCGGCAGGAATACAAGAAGTAGAGGTTGGAGCTACGCTTGGAATCGTGATTGGTAAAACAGCAGTTCAAGTCAATGAAGCTAAAGCATTCTCGTATATTCAGGGCTATTTAATTGCTAATGACGTTACGATCCCCCATGAGAAAATCTTACGACCCCCGATTAAACAAAAATGTCGCGATAGTTTTTGTCCAATGAGTGACATGGTTTTTGCTACTGAAATTAAAAACCCAAATGATTTTCATATTAGTATTTACATCAATGATGAACTAAGGTTACAAAATTCCACCAAGAATCTAGTCCGCCCCATCGCCAGACTTCTTGCTGATATTACAAAGTTTATGACCCTAAATGAGGGGGATGTGGTTTTAGTTGGCACCCCAGAAAATTTACCCCTTGCCCGTGCTGGCGATAAAGTTTCCATTGAAATTAGTTGTGAAGGTAAGAGCATTGGGCATTTAGTTAATTTTGTTCAGCAGGAACTTGTCTCATGAAACATGCGCGTGTAGCTTATGGTGGCGCATTTCATCAGGCAATTATGCTGGCCGATGGCATGCTGAAACTAAAAGATGGCAGGATCCTTTCTGAGGATCAAGTTGTATGGCTACCTCCACTGCAGCCACAAACGATTTTCGCTTTGGCCTTAAATTATGCTGATCATGCCAAGGAGTTGGCTGAAAAATCTTCAAAAGAAACCGGTAGTTTTTTGAAGGCTCCAGTTGTCGAGCCAGTGATATTTTTGAAGGGGCCGAATACACTTATTGGTCATCAGGGCTTTACTAAGCGGCCTGAAGTGGCAGAATTTATGCACTATGAGTGTGAGTTAGGTGTCGTTATTGGCCGATCTGGCAAACGAATTTCACGCGCAAATGCAATGGATTATGTAGCTGGTTATACGGTAGTAAACGACTATGCAATTCGTAACTTTTTAGAAGGTTACTATCGACCCAATTTGCGTGTTAAAAGTCGTGACACATGTACACCAATTGGACCGTGGTTGGTAGATAGGGATGATATAGCCGACCCCATGGACTTAGTTTTAACCACCCATGTCAATGGTGTATTAACTCAAGAAGGCAATACTAAAGATATGATTCATGATATTGGTGCCTTGATTGAATATATTAGCGAAATCATGACCTTAAATGCGGGTGATGTGATTATGACTGGCACCCCAAAAGGCTCCGTAGATGTATTTCCAGGAGATAAAGTAGTCTGCGAAGTAGAGGGCATAGGTAAATTAGTCAATACCATCGTTGCCGATTGGCAAGTTACATCTTAGGGTAAAAATGTTATCACCAGAAATCATTACTGCGCTTGCACACGAGTTATACACTGCAAGAAAAAAGCGGCAACAAGTCCGGCAGTTTTCTGGTCGTTTTCCAGCAATGACAATTGAAGATGGCTATGCGATACAAAGAGCATGGGTCAAACTCGAACAAGCTGATGGGCGGATAATTAAAGGCCGAAAAATTGGGTTAACTTCACGGGCTATGCAGCAGGCCAGCCAGATTACTGAGCCCGATTTTGCTCCCTTAATGGATGATATGTTTTTTAAGTCAGGAATTGATATTGCCATCGATCAATTTATTGCCCCACGTATTGAGGTTGAATTGGCTTTTCAGTTAAGCAAGCCTTTGCGCGGACCCAATGTCACAACTGAGGATGTTTTGGACGCCACGCAATATATCATCCCTGCGCTCGAAATTATTGATGCGCGTATTGAGCAATTTGATCGGGATACTAAAGTGATGCGCAAAGTATTCGATACGATTTCCGACTTTGCTGCAAATGCTGGAATTATTCTCGGAGATCAGCGGGTGAAGCCCGATGCGCTTGACCTTCGTTGGGTCGGGGCTATTTTGTCAAAAAATGGTGTGGTGGAGGAAACCGGCCTTGCTGCAGGTGTTCTCAATCATCCTGCTACTGGTGTTGCTTGGTTAGCCAATAAGATTGCTCCTTATAACGAACAATTAAATAGCGGCGATATTGT
>JBAXGQ010000099.1:0-5449 GCA_037139315.1 Burkholderiaceae bacterium | reverse complement strand
TGAAACCAGTTGACAGGATGAAAATTAGACGTAACACTAGCAACTACTAAATTACTAGAGTTTATATGTTCAGGCATTACCTATCCACTTTAATTGTTGGCTTTTTATTAAGCGGTAATATTTTTGCACAGGCTTGGCCTGCAAAAACAATTACTATTGTGGTGCCGTTTGCACCCGGTGGGAATATAGATATTGTCGGACGCACTGTTGGCCGAGAGCTATCTCTTATTTTGAAGCAGCCGGTAGTGATTGAGAATAAGCCGGGCGCTGGCGGAATGATAGGGGCGACTTATGTAGCTAAGAGCAAGCCAGATGGCTATACTTTTTTAGTCAGCAGTAATGGCCTTATTACTACAACCTTAATTCGTAGTGACCAACAACATCGTGATGATGAATTAACTCCTGTCATTTTATTGACCCTAGCACCATCGGTGATTGTTACTAATGTTAATTCAAACGCTACAAATTTAAAAGATTTTGTAAATAATTTACAAGCTAATAAAACAGAGCGCGTCATCTTTGCTACGGCTGGAGTCGGTACTACACCACATTTTGTTTCGGCTTTATTTAAAATTGCTACTGGTCTTGATGTGGATCCCATTCCTTATAAAAGTGGCTCAGATACCATTACAGCTATTATTGGCGGCCAAGTTCAGTTGGCTGCCGAATCAACTCAAGTGGTGACACCAAAAATTAAAGGGGGCTTAGTTAAGCCATTGGCAGTTACTTACGATCAACGCTCTACAGCCTTACCGGATGTACCAACAACGAAAGAATTGGGCTATCCTGGCATCGTAATTACGCATTTTGTGGGAATGATGGCGCCGACTGGTACCCCGCTAGATATTCTAGAAAAAATGAATCTAGCTTCACAAAAAGCATTGCAATCGCCAGAAGTAAAGAATACCTTTGCCTCGTCTGGAACAATTACTATAGGGGGTTCTAGAGCGAGCTTTGCCGACTATATGCTTAAAGAGCGGGAGCGCCTAAAGAAAGTAGTTCAAGAAGCTAGTATGACTAAATAACTAGTCAAGATATAAAAATATAAATGCAGATTAAAGCAATAACAACTGATCAACTAATTCCTGTGCGCGCAACTCTTATGCGCGGGGGCTCAAGTAAAGGCGCCTTCTTTCTAATTGATGATCTACCAAAAGAGCCGGCAGATCGTGATGCGATGCTGTTAGCGTGTTATGGCTCACCCGATGGAAGACAAATTGATGGTATTGGTGGAGCTGATCCATTAACAAGCAAAGCGGCTATTGTGTCCTTATCTAACCGTCCCGATGCAGATGTAGAGTTTACTTTTTGTCAAGTTGGCATAGAAAATGCAACGGTATCGACTGGTGGAAATTGCGGCAATATGCTAGCAGCAGTTGGCCCTTTCGCTGTTTTACGAGGTTTAGTGAAGGGGGTAGAGCCAATAACACAAATTCAGATTTATGTTACCAATACTAAACAAGTTGTAACAGCTCGGATACCGGTAGCATATGGGATGCCATTATGGGACGGCGAATGTGTAATTGCGGGTGTCCCAGGTTCGGGTGCGACGATTCAATTGGATTTTGGCGATTGCAGCGGTGCTGTCTCAGGCAAATTATTACCAACAGGCAAGCCCTGTGATGTTGCCGAAATAAATGGCCACTCGATTACTCTATCTTTGATTGATGCCGCTACTCCATTTGTTTTTGTGCGTGCAGGCGATATTGGCGCGACGGGATATGAAACGCCAGAGGAAATGCGCGCTAATTCACAGCTAATGAATACGCTTGAAGAGGTGAGGGGCTGGGCAGCCCTTCAACTAGGTCTTGTTTCCTCATCTGCTCAGGCTTTACTTAAAACGCCTAACGTACCTAGAGTCATGATGATTGCAGAACCCAGGGATTATCAAAGTATTCGTGGTGAAATGATTTTAAAGGGCGATATGGATGTGTGTGTGCGGCAATTGAGTATGCAAAAGCCACACAAGGCATTAGCGGTTACTGGCGCCGCTTGCGCTGCAGTGGCAAGTGCTGTACCGGGATCTTTATTGGCAAAGATGGTTGGTAATTCTAGAGCACTGGTTCGCCTAGGACATCCTAGCGGAGTGCTGCGGGTAGCAGCGAATACTGAAGTGATTAATGGCGAACTTAAAATTAAAAGTGCCCAAATAGAACGAACTGCACGACTATTAATGGATGGTTTTCTTTATGCGAAAAAAAGTAAAGTAAACGAAATCACTGAATTATTAAAAGGCTAATTATCCCGATGATCAAACCTCCTACTTCCCTTGCTTTACCTCAGCCCGATACTAAGCCACGTAAAAAAGGCCTTACTTCCATTATTGACTATGGTCCAGATACCCTAGGCTGGACTGGTGAGCGAGGAATTGCTGATTTATTAGAGTGTGCAGGGCCTTACATTGATTTTGCCAAGATCTATGCCATGAATTCATTACTAATCCCAAGTGATACTCTTATTCGGATCATTTCGCTTTACCGTAATGCCGATGTCATTTGTTATTCAGGCGGCATTCTTTTTGAGTATGCGCATCGACGCGGTGACGTGGCTGGGCTATTGACCTACTTAAGTCAACTTGGCTTTAAGGTGATGGAGATTTCTGAAAATTACATCACCTTAAATGAATCAGAACGAAATCATTATTTTGAGCAATGCAAAAAAGCGGGCTTAGAAGTCATTTATGAGTTTGGTCGAAAAAATCCCGAGACAGTTATTAGCCTCGAGGAATTAGGTCAGTTAGTGAAAGATGTAACTGATACAGGGATCAAGCATATTATTTTGGAGGAGTCTGAAATTACGATGACGGCACGCACTGATCCTAGTGTTTTAAAAAAATTAGGGGAACAGAATTGGTTTCATCAAGTTTTAGTTGAGGCCGACCCTTTTCGATTTCCACAGCATCACTTAGGCCTTTTTAAGGATTTTGGTACCGACCTTAGTTTGGCCAATATTGCTCCCGGGCAAGCTTTGAGGCTGGCTGGCTATCGACTTGGTATTGGCAGGGCTGTCGATTATTCGTTATTTAATGCTTTGGGAATCTAGCGATGCGGTATCATAGTAGTAGCTATAGCAACAACTTAATATTTTGATAGGGATACGCCATGACACTTAACACTGAAACAGCAAAAGCAGTTGAAGGATTAACGCTTAAATTTGCTGAACTTGTCCATGCAATGAGGTATGAAGACATCCCTCAAGAAGTTACTAATAAAGCAAAACTCATTATTCGTGATGGCTTAGGTAATCAAATTGCTGCTTCTGCAATTAGCGATCCAGCGCGCCGGGTAATTGAGATGGTCAAGGAGTGGGGTGGCAAGCCCGAGAGTACCGTGATTGGTTATGGTTTCAAGGTGCCAGCCCCAATGGCGGCAATGTGCAATGCGATGATGGGGCATGGGGTGGAGCTTGATGATGCTCATGGTTCTGGATTGATTAAAGCGGGTTCTGTCATGGTGCCATCACTGATGGCGCTGGCAGAATGCAATAATAAAAGTGGCAAAGAGGTAGTAACAGCATTAATCGCTGGATATGAAGTCGCTATTCGTATTGCTAAAGCGATTAACCCAGGTCACCGGCAACGTGGTTTTCATACTACTGGCACTGTATCGGCAATTGGCGTTGCAGCAGCAGGCGCGAAGCTTCTTGGTTGCGATGTTAATGCGATCGCATCGGCAATTGGCTTAGCTGCAATGCAATCGGCTGGCATTCAATCCTATTTAGATGACCCTTGTATGGCTAAACCATTTAGCCCTGGTAAATCAGCCTTGAATGGCACTATGGCCGCGATCATGGTCAGCAGAGGTTTTACAGGCCCAAAGAAAGCACTCGAAGGGCGAGAAGGCTTTTTTAATGCCTATTGTGACGAGATTCGCGTCGCTGATTTATTTGATGGTCTAGGCAAAAAATTTGCAATTATGGAAGTTGGATTTAAGCCGCATGCAGCTTGTCGTTATGCCCATGGGCCAATTGATTTAGCGCAGCAATTCTTTCATGAAGATAAGATTAAGCTTGAGGATGTCGATTCTATCCGTGTCAATATGTGTGAACTTTCTATTCGACAAGCTTCTAAGCCTACGCCTCCTAATTTAAATGCAGCCATGGGGAGCACTCAATTTAGTGTTGCCTTGGCACTCGAGAATGGTAGAAATGGCTTACGTGAATATTGGGATGGATTTAAGAACCCTAAAATCCATGCTGCATCAGCAACCCAAACTACTTTAATCTGTGAACCAGCTTATGGAGTAACTGGGCGCCAAGCGGCTGTTGAATTAACGCTTAAAAACGGCAAAGTATTGCGCCGCGAGCAACAAGAGCCTAAGGGTGAGCCTGCAAACCCGCTTACTGAAAATGAGTTGTCTGATAAATTTATTGGCTTAGTTAAGATGGTGCGCGCCTCTTCAAACATTGGACCAGCCCTTTCTGAAGTTCTAATGAATCTAGAAAAACAAGCCTCAGTTAAGGATATTCTTTCTGGGCTTAAGGCTCAGGACGAGCTCCCGGTTCTCGAGGAGGCCTAGAAGTTAATGCCAAGTTCTAGTGAAAACCCATTTGGAAATCCTGATGTCATCGTAATCGGCGCTGGTAATGCAGCTGCTTGCGCTGCTTTAGCAGCGCGCGAGCAGGGTGCTAGCGTAATTATGATTGAGGCCGCTCCCAAGGAGGAGGCAGGCGGAAATAGTCGGTATACAGCAGGTGCTATGCGAGTTGTATTTAATGGACCTGAAGATTTAAAGAAAATTATTCCTGATCTAACTGATGCTGAAATAGCAGGGGCTGATTTCGGTTCTTACACTACCGATCAATTTTATGACGATATGGGGCGTCTCACAGAATATCGCACTGATCCTGATTTGGCTGAAATATTGATTACTAGAAGTTTGGATACTTTGATTTGGATGCAAAAAAAGGGCGTGAAATTTCAAGCTAGTTTCGGTAGACAAGCTCACAAAGTTGATGGTAAATTTAAATTTTTTGGTGGTTTAGCTTGCGAAACTTGGGGTGGTGGTGAAGGATTAGTTGACCTTGAGCATAAGGCGGCAATGAAAGCGGGCGTGCAAATTTTTTATGATACGCCTGCAATAGAATTAATCGAAACAGATGAAGGCATTGGGGGTGTAAAGGTCCGTATTGGAAACAAAAAAATAGATATTTATGCGAAAGCAGTTATTTTGGCCTGTGGCGGCTTTGAAAGTAATGCGGAAATGCGGGCGAAATACCTAGGTCCGAATTGGGATTTAGCAAAGGTGCGAGGCACACGTTTTAATACTGGCGGCGGCCTTAACATGGCATTAAACGTAGGGGCTATGCCATATGGCCAATGGTCTGGATGCCATTCGGTTTCCTGGGATTTAAATGCACCGCCATTTGGAGATTTGGTAGTTGGTGACAGCTATCAAAAGCATAGCTATCCATTTGGCATCATGATTAATGCACGTGGTGAGCGATTTGT
>JBAXGQ010000098.1:0-5452 GCA_037139315.1 Burkholderiaceae bacterium | reverse complement strand
ATTTCATTTTTGCCATGGCTATCCCAGACATTACCCCCAGAGCACTCAGCAGTACCTTCGCCCATGCATTGCCCATCTAGTTGGTAGCGCCAGGCAAGGGTTGCCCACCAATGCTTATCAGCATAGTGCAAATTAGGGCCAATAAAGTTGGCGGTTTGGACTTGGTTTTGCCAAAAATAACTGTTGTAATCGGTGTGATAACGATACTCGATGCCACCAGACCATTTCGGTGCAAAACGATAGCTAGCGCCTAGCAAAATATCAATCATGGACTCAGGAATTGTTTCGCCAGTTGATTTCAGTTGCTCATTTTCTAAGACGAGATTGCCTGCCAAAATCAATCGATCATCAATAAAATTGGATTGGACTAAGAGGCGCGACTCGAATGCATTTTTTAACTTGCCTAAAGTAGGCTCTAAATAAATCCCGATGCCAATGGGCTGAGTAACTGGGTTAGTAATGCGCCAAATACCTTCTAGTGAACCGCCGTCTAAGCCTGTTTTCCCATAGCTATTAAATTCATTGGCGCTATCTGGCACACCATAGCCAGAGGTACAAGAGACGGCATCACCACAAACTTCTGGATTAAGGTAATTTTGCGCAGCGTCAACTGAATAGGCGTTGAGGTAAGCGGCAACTTGAATATCGTCTGTGAGACCGTATTCCAGCTCAGAACGTGAATACCAAAAATCGTACTTACCATTTGCCTGACCCGTTGTTAGTTGCAGGCGCTGCTCAAATTCGAGGCTACCTTTGGGTTGTAAATCGAGGGTATAAATCCATCCAAATACGCCTTCACCTGCGTTTGCTAAACTACTAAGTACAAGAAGACCCATAAATAGACACTTTCTTGGGTGCAATGCATTTAATTGATTCCTTGCTACCATCATTTCTCCTTTGTTAAAGCTGAAATAGCGTTGTTAAGTCAGGAGAAATTCTAAATGAGAACGATTATCAACTACATAATTGTGGGATTATGCGGATAGAAAAAAGGAATAAGCTATGACTATGCATAAGAATGGGGAGCAAGGGTGATCCAAAAAATCGTTGCCAATATGAATGAGGCAGTCAGCAATATATTTGATGGCGCTACCATTCTCGTATCCGGCTTTGGAGGCGCAGGCCTACCATTTCAACTCTTAGATGCGCTGCTCGAACAAGGCGCCAAAGACCTGACTATTGTGAGTAACAATGCTGGCAATGCGGGCTTGGGCATTGCCAAATTGATTGCGGGGGGTCGAGTGCGCAAAATGATTTGTTCTTTTCCCCGCCAACCTGAATCAGGGGCATTTGATGATTTATTTCGCGCTGGAAAAATTGAATTGGAATTAGTGCCGCAAGGCACCCTAGCCGAGCGCATCCGTGCAGGTGGTGCAGGTATTGGAGCTTTTTTTACCCCCACTGCTTATGGCACTGAGCTTGCAGTCGGCAAAGAGATTAAAGAGATCAATGGTGTTCAGCAAATTTTAGAAATGGCGATTCAAGCCGATTTCGCGTTAATTAAAGCCGACCTAGGCGATCGCTGGGGCAATTTAACGTATCACGGCACGGGCCGTAATTTTGGTCCTGTCATGGCTACTGCTGCAACGTGCACGATTGCCCAAGTAAATCGGCTGGTCGAATTAGGAGAGTTAAATCCTGAGACGATTATTACCCCCGGTATTTTTGTGAAGCGCGTGGTCTGTATTGATGGCGGGGAGAAAAAATGACGCTCAGAATAAATTCAAGGTGGGTTTTAGCATGGATCTAAGTCAACTTAAAAAGCGTACTACTGCAGAGATTGCTCAACGTATCGTCGAAGATATTCCCGATGGCGCAACGGTGAACTTAGGCATTGGTCAGCCAATGACTATTTCTAATTATTTACCTCCCGATCGAGAAATTATTTTGCATAGCGAGAACGGCTTGCTGGGTATGGGGCCTTTAGCAGTTGGCGACCAAATAGATCATGAAGTTGTGAATGCGGGCAAACAACCTGTAACGATGTTACCTGGCGCATCGCTATTTCATCATGCCGATTCATTCGCGATGATTCGCGGGGGACATATTGATATTTGTGTTTTAGGGGGCTTTCAGGTTTCAGTAGCAGGTGATTTAGCGAATTGGCGTACTGGCGATCCTAAGGCTATTCCAGCAGTTGGCGGTGCGATGGATTTAGCTTTAGGGGCAAAAAAATTATTTGTGATGATGGAGCATCTGACTAAATCCGGCGTATCTAAAATTGTTAATACTTGTACCTACCCCATTACTGGGCTCGCCGTGGTTGATTGTATTTATACCGATTTAGCAACAATTTTAGTTACTCCAAGTGGGCTTGTTGCACTCGATTGGGTGGACGGTTTAAGCTTTGAGCAGTTGCGCGAACTGAGTGGAGTTGAGATACAAAATGGTAAAAAGAGTTAAGTTGATGCAGTCCAAAACAACGCGGCAGATTACATTATGAGATATGAAAATCGTTTTATATGCATCCTTGCTAAAGGAATAGCCACCTTATTTTTTTTATTGAGTGCTACAGCATTCGCTGCAGCAGATAGCGCGACCTATCCATCCAAAACGATTCGACTGATTGTTGGTTTTTCACCTGGTGGTGCAGCTGATACGGTAGGGCGCTCGTTAGCAGAAAATTTATCGTCTCGCTTAGGACAATCGGTCATTGTTGAAAACCGTGCAGGGGCCAATGGCAACATCGCTGCTGAATTAGTCGCGCGTTCAGCACCTGATGGCTATGTTTTATATTTTCCTTCGATCGGCCAAGCAGTCAATGCTTCGCTGTATAAGAATCTCAATTACGATCCGATTAAAGACTTTACGGCAATTGGTAGTGTTTTTTCAGCGCCTAATATGTTCGTGGTACCGATGAGTTCGCCTTATAAGACAGTCGGTGAGCTAATTGCCGCAGCCAAAGCTAGCCCAGGAAAACTGACTTTTGCCTCTAGCGGTAATGGCACCTCAGTCCATTTATCGGCTGAACTTTTCATGAAAATGGCCAATATTGATCTAGTCCACATTCCCTATAAAGGTACCGGCAGTGCAATGGCCGATATTATTTCAGGGCAAGTAGACATGGCTTTCCCGAATTTACCCAGTGCATTACCGCAAGTGAAAGCTGGAAATTTACGGGCTTTAGGCGTAACCACCGCTAAGCGCTCGCCTGCAGCCCCCAATATTCCCACCATTGCAGAGGCTGGTGTACCTGGATATGACATGGGCACTTGGTATGGCTTAGTGGGTCCAGCGGGCTTGCCAGTAGAAATTCGCAACCGTTTGAATAAAGAATTACAACTGATTTTGGCCGACCCTAAATTTAAAGATAAATTAATTGCGCAAGGGGCCGACCCAATGCCAGGAACTCCGGAACAGTTTGCGCGATTTATTACGAGTGAAGTCGAGCGCTGGCGGAAGCTAATTGCGCAATCGAAAATTACCCTTGAATAAATATAATTAAATCAAGTCTTCAAAGTCAGCATGCTTTAATACATGCTTTAGGAATCATGAATGTCAGCCAAATCAAATGCCTGTATTGCCGGAATTTATGAGCACCCGCTGCGAGTAGCGCCCAATCATACGGTGGCGCAATTACATGCTGAAGTAGCCCGCGGTGCGCTATTAGATGCAGGCTTAAGCTTAAACGATGTTGATGGCTATTTTTGTGCTGGCGATGCTCCAGGTATGGGCCCAGTATCGATGGTAGATTATTTGGGCTTAAAAAAAGTCAGCTATCTTGATTCAACCGATATTGGTGGCGCTTCTTATTTAGCCCATGTCAGTCATGCCGCTCGCGCTATCGCCCAAGGGCAATGTAAGGTTGCTTTAATTACCTTAGCAGGCCGGCCTAAATCAGAGGGTTCGAGCGGTACACAGGTGCGTAGTCAACACGCATCTGCTCCTGATTTTGCATTTGAAAAACCCTACTCACCAGCACCTTTAAATACGTATGCGATGTGCGCTATGCGCCATATGTTCGAGTTTGGTACTACCAGCGAACAGCTGGCGTGGATTAAAGTAGCAGCCTCAGCGCATGCGCAACATAATCCCCATGCTTTACTGCGGGAAGTGCTAACGGTAGAAGATGTTTTAAGCTCGCCAATGATCGCCGATCCACTGCACCGAGCCGATTGTTGCGTGGTAACCGATAGTGGTGGCGCAGTCATAGTGGTACATCCCGATATCGCTAAGTCATTAAAGCGCCCAGTGGTCCAAATGCTGGGTGCCGCTGAATCTGCTAAAGGACAAATGGGTGGCAAGGTCGATTTAACCTACTCAGGGGTTGCCTGGACTGGCCCACGCGCGTTTGCAGAGGCCGGAATAACGCCACAGCAAATTCGGTATGCCTCGATTTACGATAGTTTTACTATCACCGTATTAATTCAGTTAGAAGATTTAGGTTTTTGTAAAAAAGGCGAGGGTGGTCGTTTTGTCGAGCACGGCCAATTAATTGCCGGCAAAGGTTCGCTGGCTTTTAATACTGATGGAGGTGGCTTATGCAACAACCATCCCGCCAATCGTGGCGGTATGACGAAGATCATTGAGGCAGTGCGCCAATTGCGCGGCGATGCCCATCCGGCGGTACAAATCCCGAATCTGGAATTTGCTTTAGCCTCTGGCATTGGTGGTGCTCTTGGTACACGTCACGGCGCAGCCACCTTAATTATGGGCAGAGTGTCATGAGTAATATTTTGAATGTACCGTTGCCAAGCCCAGTGATTAATGCCGAAAATAAGCCTTTTTGGGAGGCGGCTCAAGAGGGGCGTTTACTACTAAAAATGTGCTCAGCTTGCAATGAACCCCATTTTTATCCGCGAACGATTTGCCCGCATTGTGGCAGCGATCAAACCCGTTGGGTTGAGTCGAGTGGTAAAGGCGAAATTTATTCGTTTACCGTCATGCGCCGGGGGGTAGAGGTTCCATTTGCCATGGCTTATGTAACTTTAGAAGAGGGTATCAAAATGCTAACGCATATTACCAATTGTGATTTTGATGCAATTTATATTGGTCAACCGGTTAAGGTGGTGATGCAAGAAACCCAAGAAGGTCAGAAAGTACCGTTGTTTGAACCCATTGTCCGATAAGCCCATCGTTACTTGGCTTGAGGGTGAACAAAGCCACTCGGCACTTTGGTATTCAGAAAATCGTCTGCTGCCCCCTAAAAAAATTGTATTGGCAGACGATACACTCCCCGCAGACGATGCGTATCGGCTGGCTTGTGAGGGTACTGCATTGTTATGGCGGGGCGATTTTCAAAATGCCCGCCAACTTTTACAAGCAATTGCGCGGCGCATTGATCGCCCACGGAAGAAAAAACGCGTCTCTAAAAAGAATATGCAGGAGAAGCTGAATGACAATGCGTCATCTGCAATAACAAATGATGTATTTAATCTACATCGCTTAGCGCAATCTCAACGTGCGAGAACTTTAGGTCAGATCTTAATTCGGGTTGACCCAAATCATCAGA
>JBAXGQ010000097.1:0-5469 GCA_037139315.1 Burkholderiaceae bacterium | reverse complement strand
CTTTGGCAAGCAATTTTAAGTGACCCGGACTTACTTTCTAGTGAAATGAAAGTCAGTCTCGAGATGCCAGAAGTCATTAGTCAGCAAATCCAGGTTTTTACTAGTGATCCTAAAACTACTCAGGAAAATCAAGGTACATCAACTACACCCACTTCATCAGCAACGCCAACTTCTCCAGGATCACAAAGTACAACTAGCACGCCAGCAACCCCAGCAACGCAAACTGGTCAAGCAGAAAAAAACCCATTATTAAATGGCATTACTATGCGCTGGGGGCTGAAAAATATTCCCTTTCCGATTACACGTTCTTGTTTGGCGGGAACGAGTTTATAAAATGCAGCGCTTAAAGTCTAAGTCTAATTTAGTTACGCATTCGTGCACGCGATTAGAATCTGGTTCGGCGACTATTACCGCGCTAATTGTGGTTGGTGTTTCAGTCGTGTTAATGGCGGGTTTAATGTGGCGCCAACAATTGCAGGTTCGCACCTTAGAAAATCTGCGTGATCGCGCGCAGGTAATTTGGTTACAACACGGCATTGTCGATTTCGCTAGGTTAGTCTTGGCGCAAGATGGTCGGACGAGTCAATACGATCACTTGGGGGAAGCTTGGGCACTCCCTTTGGCAGATAGTAAGGTTGGAGATTTTTTGAAAAATGTGGATATTCCCGATGAATTACAAAGTGTTACCGTACAAGGCAGATTGACTGATGCGCAGGGATTATTCAATTTAACTAATTTATGGACTAATCAATTTCAAGGCATTAATGCGGGAGGAGTCGCCGCTTATGGGCGACTATTAAGTGCCTTAGGGCTCGATGCCAATTTAGCTCAGCAAACTGCCCAAACTGTTCTACAAAATCAAATTCCTTTGGTTGATCTTGATGGGCTAGCTAATTTGCCTGGCTACACACCCGCTTTGATTGAAAAACTTCGCTCTCATGTGGCAGTGTTACCTATTAATACTGCTATTAACGTCAATACAGCTTCTGCTGAGGTCTTAATGGCTGCTTTTGCAGGTTTATCTCGCAGTGCAGCAAATAATATTGTCCAGTTCCGTACGGGCGCACCAATGAAAGCGCTCGATGAAATTACCACTCTTTTAACCCGAGCTGGCGCTGGTTCTAGCGTGGCTGTTGACGGTTCCTTAGTCAATGTAAAGTCCCAGTTTTGGCTAGCTAGATCAGAAATTCGTCTTGGAAGCGGTATATTTGTGAACTCAGCCTTAATACAGCGTTCGCCAACGCCATTACCTAGTGGAACTTTTACCCAAGTGATGTGGAATAAAGCAGTCAGGATATTGCCGGAATGAGTTTATTAATTATTCATTGCCCTCCAAAACCATTTGCTAGTGCGACTAGCAAGGTGGCTGAAAGTTCTCGCGCCGATCAATTTGCTTGGTATCTATGCGAAAACCCGGCGCAAGAAACTGCTGAAGATTCAACTGTGGGACATCATGGCGTTGGTAGTCCGGAAGCGATGCCCTACGCTGACGAAGTGTTGGTATTAATTCCAACGCTCGATGTGCGTTTAATAGAAACCAAAGTTCCTTTGGTGAAAGCGAAAAAATTACAACAAGTATTGCCTAGCTTAGTTGAGGAATACTTATTAGCAGGAACTGATGGGGTCTTAGTCCATGCCTTACCGCCACTACCTGGCCAAATTGGCTCACAAAGAACCTTGGCTATTATTGATCGTGCTTGGTTTTATTGGCTTAACCAACAACTCGCTACCTTACTTGCGCCACGGATGCGTTTTATTCCTGATTGCTTAGTCTTGTCTTATATCAAAGACGGCGACTCATCATTAGTAAAAGCCGTGCAAGAAATTGCCATCCCCAGTCTGGCTTACAAAAATAATGACAATGAAATCATTTTTACTTGGCGTAAAAGTGAGCAAGTTGGGTTAGCCTGGGTTGAACATGTAGCAGACGATCAATTGTTGAGCGTAAATTTACCCAGTACGATGGGTTCAGTCACACCGGTTGAATGGTCTTGGGATTGGTTAGCACCCAGTGCGATAGCCTTTAGTCGCAGAACCGATATAGCGGCAGCTAGTCTTAATTTAATGCTAGCAGCACCTAACGCGCGCAAAACTCCCTTGAAATTAAATGCGCGTTGGCAAGCGGCACAAGCCAAGGGCTTAAGTGGCCTCTCTAACGCCTATCAATCTTGGACTGATCGCGATCTATGGTTAGCCCCTTCGCGTTGGGCGGTTTATGCCATCAGTAGTATTTTCATTGGCTTTAGTCTGAACGCCGCTTGGCTTGCCGTTGATTATTGGCGTTGGGGTCGAAATTTAGAAATGACTGCCACTCAATTTCTATCTCCAACTTCAGTTGCACTGCTAGCACAAAATAAAACGACAGACTCTGTAGTCACCACGTTAGTTAAACAGTTAACGCAAGAAGAGCGCAGAAAAGGATTAAGCACCGACGCTGATTTTGTACCAATGGCAGCAAAATTACAGCAATTAAAAGTTGCCCTAGGGAAAGAAACATTACAAAAAATGACTTACGATGGTTTTCACATCGATTTTGAATTTAAGCCTAGTGCAACCCCGATAAGTGCTAGTGAGATCATTGTCAAAGCCCAATTATTGGGAATGATGGTGAGTGAATTGGGTAATGATCGCTTTCGTTTAGAGCCTTATGCAGGCTTAGGTAACAGCGTCAAGGAGTCAAATTGATGACCCCTTTCTCATTCAAAGACCAGTTGAAAAAGATCAGGACTACCTTAAATCAATGGGCTGGATCTATGCAGGCAGCGCTTACTGCATTAAGACAGACGAAAGCCACGCATGAGGGTGTCACACTCGATCTTGCTGGCGTGATGCATTTGGCACGTGGGAAACAAAAAATATTGGTGACGGTATTTATTTTTGGAGTTCTTTGGGCTTTCATACAATTTTGGGCTGCGCCTTATGTCCAACGCTTGGAAGGACAGATGTCATTACGCCCTGCGCAGTGGGCCCAATTAGAAAATTTAATTAAGCTCTCTAAAGGCAAACCTTTGCAACTCGATACAGTCGTTTTAGTAGATGAGGCTGAGTTACAAAAAATTCGCAATGTATTAATAGCGCGCGGGCTAAAGCCTAGCGTGCTACGCTTGGGAGTAGAAAATCCGCCGCGGATTGAATTGCAGGCGAGCGATGTAATGTTTGCAGTCATAGTCGATGTACTTGAAGAGTTGCGCATCAGCTGGCGCTTATACCCAGAACGAATCGAGCTAGTCGCCACCCCTTCGACTGCAATCGTCAATTTAAGTGCCACTTTGGTACAAACAAGTGCCTCGAGTTATTCCAGCAATGTTTCCTTGCTTGACGGGGTTTTATCCAAATGAAAATAAGGCTAGATGCAGGGCGCCCACACTTGCCAAAGTTATTGTGGCTTGTTTTGCTATTTACCGTATTGCCCGTCATTGTCAATCAACTTCCAGCGAGCTGGTTTACTAGTGTAGTTAGCAGTCAAACAGCCTGTCGCGTCACCTTGCACCAACCGATTGGCACCATTTGGCAAGGGAGTGCAGCCCTTGGATTTGCAGAGCCAAATTTAGTCGGCGGCGGCTGCCGCGAAGCAAGCGCCTTAACCGAGCGTTTCCATTGGACCACTCAATGCAGTCTATTAAAAGGGGAGTGTGGTTTAGCCCTCGGCTTTTCAGCGCTCGATCAACCATTACAAATCCGTTTGAAATTAGGGCAGGCAGTCATTGCTAGTGGTGAAATCAGCTTGCCCGCCACGATCTTAGAGGGTTTAGGGAATCCCTGGAGTACGCTGCGGCCCCGTGGGCAGTTATCTGCTCGCTGGACAGAGCTTAAAATAGGCCAGGAGACAGTGGGAGCAATTCGCATTATGATGAGCAGCCTAAGTAGCCCAATTAGTCCGGTAAAACCCTTAGGTAGCTATGAAATGCAGGTTAATTTGGCACAAACTGGTACAGTATTTAACCTCACCACTACAGTGGGACCTTTGTTATTGAACGGTAAAGGCAGTGTAGGGGCTGGAACGAGCTCAGGCTTGCATTTTTTTGGCGCTGCTTCAGCCTCAGCTGAGGCTGAAGAATCGTTGATTGGATTATTGTCGTTATTAGGCAAAAAAGACGGTGACATTTACCGCATGCAATATTAAATGGCGATGAATAGCGGAATAGAAGACGGATGCAGTTTAGGAAATTAACCCAGCAAATGCAGTTAGCGAAACAAACTCAGCTGACCCTCAAGGGCGCGAGTGATGGGGCACGCCATACATTTTTTTCGCGTAATAGCTTACGTAAAGCCTGCCTACAATTTCTATTGTGTTGCTTAATGGGTGATTTTGTTTTGGCACCAGCGATGGTGATGGCGCAAACGACCCCTAGCGTAGCTAGTAATAGTGAAGTTGGTACCGTCACTTTATCTTTCATGAACGCTGACATAGACTCAGTCGCAAGTGTTGTCGCTAAGGCTACTGGTCAGACCATTTTAGTTGACCCTCAAGTTAAGGGTACGATTAATCTCATCAGCAATAAGCCAGTCAGCAAAGCCAAGGCCTTAGATTCTTTTTCTACCGCGCTTCGCACTGCAGGTTTTGCCTTAGTTGAAGTTAATGGGGTATATCGAGTTGTTACCCAGGCCGATGCAAAATTAGTTAGCACTGCGGTTTCGACGGGAAAGACCAAGCAAGAGGGTGATCAAATCATTACGCGGGTTTTTAAGTTGAACTATGAATCAGCTAATAATTTATTACCCGTATTGCGACCTTTAGTTTCACCAAATAATACGATTAACGCTTATCCAGGCAATAACACCATTGTTGTAACCGATTACGCGAGCAATATTCAGCGCATTGCCGCATTAATTGACTCTATTGATGCACCCACTTCAACCGATGTACAGACGATTAAATTGCAACATGCTTTTGCCAGTGATATTGCGGCGATCTTAAGTAAAGTGCTAGATACTGGCGCAGCAGGCACTGCCGATCCTGCATTAAAAACCGTTATTTTGGCCGAGCCCCGCAGCAATTCAATTTTAGTGCGTAGCTCGAGTGCAGAGCGTGTAAGGCAAGTCCGTATTTTAGTAGCCCGTCTTGATGTTCCCGGGAATAAAAACGGCAATATTTGGGTGGTACCACTGAAGAATGCCGAGGCTAGTAAATTAGCAATAACCTTACGCGCTATAGTGGCAGCTGATGCTGCTTTATCTGCGCAGGTTGCTGGCGGTAATGCAGCTGCTAATCCCGCAGCAGCAAATCCACAGCAAAATCCGGCTGCCAATCCTGCGGCAACGGGTTCTGGCACGAGCTTGGGCACTTCTGCATTAGTTAGCTCTAGTACTCCCAATGTCGGTGGATTTATTCAAGCTGAGCCAGCAACCAACTCACTCATTATTACGGCTAACGAACCACTCTATCGTAATTTACGACAAGTCATTGAAGAATTAGATCGTCGGCGTACTCAGGTCTACATTGAGGCACTCATTGTTGAGGTGAGCTCT
>JBAXGQ010000096.1:0-5570 GCA_037139315.1 Burkholderiaceae bacterium | reverse complement strand
GATATGATTTAAATCTAAATCAGGCACTAGAAAATCTCAAAATTGAAACCACACGATTTATACAAGCCTCTAGAAAAGTATCGAAAGCTGAGGCTGAAAAGATTATGATGAATCATTGGGATTGCCCAATTTCAGAAGTTGTGAATGATGTGCTGGGCACCTACTGCATGATTCCAAAGAAAGTAAATGCAAGCAGAGCCGCAGATATACCTAAAGAAGATAACGCTAAGTTTTGGGTGTCCTATGCCAGTGATCCATCAGATTTGATGGCCGCAATGAAGGCTGCCTCAATGAAATCAATTGTAAAAATGTCTAAAAATCTTTCAATTTCAGAGGATCGTGCTTATAGACTAGCAACATTTGTGATGGACTGTCGTATTGGCCGTCCAAAATCAGGACTCTATGATGTGTCATGTATGGTGCCAAAGAGTATTTTACGTAAGAGCACTTAGTTATGAGCGAGCCTAAATAAAACTTTTTTCATTTTTTTAAGTATGCATATTTTTGTAAAAGTAAAAAAGGTTTTGGTTCGCTATTTTTATTTGGCAGCCCTAGTTAATGCTGGGTGTACTGGTCCAATTACACCTGATTTTATGGAGATGTCTACTAAATATGCCAACTTATTAGAAACTTATCAAATTAATATGATGTTCACCAATATCATGCGGGCATCATTTCAGGAGCCGCTAAGTTTCTTAGATATGCCAAACGTTAATGGCTCTGGAACGATTACTAATTCTCCATCAGTAAATAGTGTTTTTGCGACGCCTAGTATTGTAGGAAAATTAGGATCTGTAGCAACTAATTGGATTATGTCCTTTGGTAATTCTTTTACATTTACTCAGTCCTCTCTTGATAACGCAACTTTTTGGAAGGGTATGGAGGCGGAAATAGGAATTGAGAGCGTTCGATATTTTTTGCACAATCATATTCCAAGAGAGGTAGCATTTAGCCTAGCAATCGATGAAATTCAAATTCAATATCCCGATGGAACTACTAAGAGCTTTATTAATAATCCATTACGCCCTGAATATCCTATTTTTCAGGCAGAGCTTTATAAATTATTGAATTTAGGACTAACTATAGCGCCAAATGAAACCCTTATTGAAGTAGGTGGACCTATGTCAGAGTTACAGCTGGCCTCATTTTATTCAACAAATGCAACAGTTTCTCCAGAGGGCGAAAGAATTGAAATAAAAATGGTCAGCAATAAACCAATAAAGCTTTATCAAAGATATAAGACATCTAAAAACTTTCGCCTATGTATTCCAAGAGGAGCGAATAATAAAGAAGCTGAAAGTAGTTATGGAGCTGATTTTTTTTGCGAAGCTAGGTCATCAAATAATATCAAAACCGTTACTTCATCACCTTCTCCTAAATTAAATATTCATATCAGATCAACTAGGAATATATATTATTTTCTAGGTCAGGTTGCTACTGCGCAGTTAAGAGAAAAAAACCCTTACTTAGTTACACTCCCCCCAACTCCATCTACTTTTAATGGCAAAGACGGGGAGAGTAATCAATATGCTTTATTAGTGATAAATAAAAATATTGAATCAAAAAATCCCTTTGCTTCATATGAGGCTCTAGATGGAAATGCTTATACGATCCCAAGGGCAAATAATGGGTATTCGTCAATAATGATCGATATGTTGACTCAATTTCAAACTTTAGCAAAAGTTCCAGGAAGCGTTCCACCATCACCGGCAGTAATATTAAGATAATTAGCTAAGGATGAGCCTCTTGTGCCCGTATCAATAAGCACGATACCAACTCTAGGGTTGGTATTTTTTTGAGCGTTAGTCCAGAAAATGCCAGAAGCTCGTAGTAAGATTATTTAAATCTTTCTAGCCATCATAAATTCCCTAAAAATGTATATTTCAATTTGATGACATTTACTAGATAAATCATCGTGTTAGTAATTCGATTTGGCCCTAGGTCACCAAGAAGCACTAAAACCACCTTCGGGCGGACTTTTATTTTGTGCTACTTTTTATTTGTGATACCTTTACTTATCTAATGCGGATTAAGGGCTTAAGGATGTTTAAAGAAAAACTAAAAATGTTTACAACCCCTTTTTGTGAGGCCACACCTGCGTGCTTACTTGTAATGGTGCAGGGCAATATTTTGTTGGCGACTATAGGCCACCTTCAAAAGGCAGTTGAGACAGGTTTTATCACCGGTGCTGGCGTTCTCATTCTTTCATTGTTTACGCATCGTTGGCTTAGTAATAAATATGTTGTGGCAGGTATTACAGGGGGAATGTGCTTTATAGCTGACTTTATTTCTCACCCAAGTCACTTTAGTGGGGTTACTACGGAAGCACTCATAACGGGCGCTTTTACCGCTTTAATTTCTTTAGTCTTAAATGAGCTAGGAAAGAAACTATTTCTACATATGCGAGAGCATTAAGCAAATGTTAATTAAAAAGATTTACCATTATTAGTCCTGGTCGTTTGGGCTCAAGCTATTGATTGATCTCACATAGAAGTCTCCTAGGTCCCAAGCTCAAGTTCTGGTGAGCCCACCAATAATCACAATATCTACTCTAGGGTTGGTATTAATAACAAAATATTTAAGGATTAAATGCACTTTCAATACGATAAACGGTTTTTGATATCCGGACTCATCATGTTGGTGCTTGGGCTTTTAGCGCCAATTTATTCGCCCTATGCATTAGCAAAAATAGGTATCTTACAGGCACACCTAATTGGAGCATTACAGGCTTTGGTGTTCTTTTCTTTTGCATGGATGTGGCCGCAATTATCTCTTCCAAAATTTTCTAAGTCCATTGCTACCATTTGCTTATACATCTCACTATGGGCCAATTGGATTGGAACTTTATTCGTCGGTATTTTTGGCGCCGGGAAAGAACAATATATTGTCAATCAAGATCTCGTTCCAGGCGCCAAAGGATTTTGGAATATAGCAACTCTGTTATTGATAAATCTCTCACAGTTGGCTGTATTGGCAGTACTGTTGGCCATCATTGGTTTTTTGGGGTGGGGGTGGACTGCGAAAAAAGAGCGAATCACTAACTTCATTTCATCAGTGCTACTTGTAGCTATTCTGCTAATTAGCCTTTTTCAAACCTTCAATCCACAATATTCAAATGGATAAAGAAGATATATAAAATGATTTGAGCTTTTAGTCGAGAATCTTTAGGGCGTTCACTTTGCTACATACTTCTCTAGCAATCCTTTGGTCCCAGGATCAAGTCCTATAGGGCCCACCAATAATTTCAATACCAACTCTAGGGTTGGTATTTTTTTGAGCGTTAGTCCAGAAAATGCCGGAAGCTCATAGTAAGATTATTAGAATCTTTTTAGCCATCATAAATTCCCTAAAAATATGAAATCATTTATATATACTTTGAGTGCGATTTTTGCCTTATCAATAGTGGGATGTTCTAATTCAGATTCATCAAGCACTAGTAGCAATTGCTCCGGTGGGTTTACTCAGCCTGCTGCACCTTCAGTTCAATATAGCCTGGTCACCATTGGCAATCCTGGAAATAGTGCGGATACAACAGGTTTTGGGGCAGTAAATTATGCTTATCAGATCGGCAAATATGATGTCACCATTGCGCAGTACACTGCTTTTTTAAATACCGTTGCTAAAACTGATACCAATAGTTTGTACAACACCAATATGACCACCGATTTAAATATCGCCGGAATTGCTAGATCTGGCACCTCGGGTAGTTATGTATATTCAGTTATGAATAATGGGGGTGATAGTTCCAATAAACCCATAGCTTACGTCAGTTGGTTTAACGCCGCTCGTTTTGCAAATTGGATGTCAAATGGACAGCCATCAGGTTCACAGTCGTCCAGCACTACAGAGAACGGTGCTTATGATTTAAGCACTGCAGCAAATGGAATGGCGGTTCCTAAAAATACCTGTAATCCAAATACTGGTGCAGCAGTTGCTTATTGGCTACCTACAGAAAACGAATGGTATAAAGCAGCTTATTACAGTCCCACAATAAACAATACTGGCTCTCCTGGGTATTATTTGTATGCCACTCAAAGTAGTGCCTCACCCGGAAATACTATCGGTAATGCCGCCAATCAAATGAATGTCATTCTTGGGATAAATTTTTCTGTGACTCAGGTCGCAACATTGTCAGCCACTCAAAATTATCTAACTAATGTTGGGGCATTCACTGGAAGCGCTAGCTATTACGGTACATATGATCAGAATGGAAACTTATATCAGTGGAATGACTTGAATGGAGCAGCTTCGGCATATCGAGGTGTAAGGGGAAGCATGTGGTTTGCAGGCTCTCAAGCTGCCCAATCCATTCTTTATGCGGGTTATACCCCAAGCCACGCTGGGTTGGATGTTGGATTTCGTTTAGCCTCTTTTTTAAATCAGTAAAAACCAATTTTTTATCGATTACTTACAGGTGGTATTAATGCGTTATTACATTGTTTTATTACCAAAGTACTTTTTTAGCCTATTTTTCTTGCTCCCACTTTCTTTAGCTTATGCTCAAGGTATTACGTACTCCTTAGTTACAGTTAGTTCACCTGGTAATGCGGCAGATTCAACAGGCTTTGGGGCTGTAGCATATGCTTACCAAATCGGAAAATATGAAGTAACAGTAGCCAATTACACTACTTTCTTAAATGCAGTTGCTAAGACTGATAGCTATGGACTTTGGAATAATGCAATGCAAGCTTCGCCTAGTATTGCTGGAATTACTAGGTCAGGCGTATCTGGTGCGTACGTTTACACGGCAATGACTGGAAGCTCAGGCAGTGCGTCTTACTCATCAACTGGTACGCCACCCTTTAAAACACTTCAAGGTCAAGATAGTTCCAATTATCCTATTACATATGTGAGCTGGTTTAATGCTGCACGATTTGCAAATTGGATGTCTAATGGTCAGCCAATTGGGTTTCAAAATAGTACCACTACTGAAAATGGTGTTTATAACATTAACGGTGCAACAAATAGCGGAGCAGCGCCTTCTAAAAATGCTATTAATCCTAATACTGGAAGTGCGCCCACTTTTTATTTGCCCACCGAAAACGAGTGGTATAAAGCAGCCTTCTATAGCCCAAGCTTAAAAAATGGCAGTGGGGGTTACTATCAATACGCCACGATGAGCAACGAGGCGCCAGGAAATATTATTCCGGGAACTGGACTTTCATCTCCGCAACCTGAAAGCAACCAAGCTACTTATATATATGGCCCTTCTTATCTAAATTGCGTAACCCAAAATGCTGCAATTAGCACAACTGCTTACTACTTAACTCCAGTCGGAACTTTTTCAAGCGTTATAAGTCCTTGGGGTGCATTTGATATGAACGGAAATGTTTGGGAATTTAATACCCTGAATGGATCAGGTGGAAACAATGTAGGTATGCGGGGTGGCGCATGGACATCCTTGGCCTCCTACCTTGCAAGTACTTATTATTTGGGTATTGTTCCCTATTCAAATGCATCTAATGTGGGGTTTAGATTAGCAGCTCCAATTACGACCCCTTAATAAACACTATCTTTTGGTCCCAGGTTCAAGTCCTGGTGGGCCCAGCGAAGTATCAAACCCTCATCAG
>JBAXGQ010000095.1:0-5615 GCA_037139315.1 Burkholderiaceae bacterium | reverse complement strand
AATTGGTGACTGAATTGGGATTCGAATTGGTTAATAGGGTTAATTTAAATAACGCTTGTGAGGTTGCTTTTAATCTGATTTCAGTCGTTCAAAATCAAGCCATTTTGGTTGAATGATTTACTATGGAAAAACTTTATTTGGATTTGGTACGAAATTGACGGCAGTTCAAAATTAATAGTAGTTCATTACAGCTTGTGTGAGGTGAGTATTTATTTTTACTGAGCACTAGGGATTTCCCTATACGGCTATTTTGCCCATCATCCTCTGTGGTATTGTTAATTAAGATGCATTCGTCAAACTAAGATGAGAGGTTAAGTAATGACTAACTTTTGTGAAATAAAGCTTAACAAGGTAATTGTACTAATATTTTTTAGTATGTTTTTTTCTTGTTTTAGCTTGAGTGCTGCTTTAGCAGACTCTTTTCCTAGTAAACCGATACGAATCATTGTGCCCTATCCTCCAGGGGGCGGAAATGATGTTTTGGCTAGATTGTTTGCCCCTGAATTAGCTAAAGTATTGGGTCAGTCGGTGATTGTTGAGAATCGCCCTGGTGCCGGCGGATCAATGGGGTCAGCAAGCGTTGCTAAATCTGCACCTGATGGCTATACGCTTCTCATTGTTAATACAGTTCCACATACAGCTGCAGCTGGAATCTATCCAAAGCTAGCCTATGATCCAGTGAAAGATTTCTCCGGAGTCGCAATAGTAGCCTCTAATCCTTATGTGATTGCAGTTAATCCTAATTTGCCAGCAAAGAACATTTCTGAATTTATTGCTTTGGCTAAATCTCAACCCAAAACTATTTACTATGGCTCAGCAGGCACAGGGAGCGTTACTCATTTAAATGCGGAATTATTTAAGACTGCTGTAAAGATTGACTTAACGCATGTGCCTTATAAAGGTGGTGGTCCAGCCATTGCTGATTTACTAGGCGGTCAAGTGCAAATGACGGTAGAGAACGTATTTTTAATGGATCCTTACTTTAAGGCAGGCCAGCTTCGCCCAATCGCGGTTACTGGCATGAAACGATCTTCTATATTGCCAGATACACCAACCATTGCAGAGTCTGGTTATCCTAATTTTGAAATTATTGGTCAGTTTGGCTTTGTCGCACCAGTCGGCACTCCTAGTGATGTAATCTTAAAATTGAATAATGCATTTAATAAAATCACAACTTCGCCCGAAATGATTAAAAAATTAAGTGGGCAAGGAACAGATCCTCGCACCGGAACTCCAGAGGCTTTTCAGTCAATTCTTCAGTCTGAATCAGTTAAGTGGCTTGGAGTTATTAAAAATGCCAATATCCGCGGCGAATAACTTTCATTTAATTTTTATTAATTGAAATTAGCTCAAGAATTTTCTATTCAAGCTGTAGAAACGGATGTGCTGGTTTTAGGCGGTGGTCTTGCAGGTTTTCGTGCTGCAGTTAGTGCAAAGTCTTCTGGGGCCGAGGTAATTATCGCTTACCAAGCCCATGGCGCCTCTCAGTATATTATTGGATTTAATGCACCATTGGGGGATTCAGATCCAAGAGATAACCCCGAAATTTACTTTGACGATATGGTGAAGGGTGGTTACGGTCTCAATGATCGTCAATTAGTTTCTGTTATTGCTAATGGCGCCATTGATGCGCTAAGAGAGCTGGTCTCCATAGGTATCCCCTTTGAGCGAGCAGGAAATAAATTCGTTCAACGTCATCTCTCTGGCAATTCTTATCCTCGCTCCGTATTTCATCCCAATGGTATTGGACACATTGCACTTAAGGGATTGAGAGAACATAGCAAAGAAATTGGAATTAAGGAATACTCAGGGGCGAAAGTCATTAGTTTACTTAAAGATGGTGATGAAGTTGTCGGTGCTATCGTTGCAAAAAAACATAGTGGTGAATTTATTGCAATTCACGCTAATTCAGTAGTCATGGCCATGGGAGGTATAGGAGCCATTTACTCTGATAGCACTTATCCCGCAGATGTTGCTTCTGATTCTTATGCGCTAGCCTTAGAAGTGGGCGCAATATTAATTGATATGGAGTTTGTACAGTTTGAGCCAACAGTAGTAGTGCACCCAGAGGGTGCCAAGGGTATGGAAATGCCAACTGCAATGCTAGGCGATGGCGCCCACTTATTAAATTCCTTAGGCGAGCGCTTCATGTTTAAGTACAACCCCGAATTTGGTGAAACTAAAATTGAAAAAGCAAGAATGGCGTTATGCATTCAACGTGAAATTGATGAGGGTAGAGGACTTCCAGATGGAACTGTCTTATTTGATACTACTAAAGTACCGCCTGAAAAGTTAGAGTCTTATATTAATCATTGCAAGCGATTACGTAGTTCAGGATTAGAGCCTTTATCTGAGCTTCCAAGGATTAGACCTGCCGCTCACAGTCATATGGGGGGAATTAAGGTTGATAAAAATTATTGGACAGGTATCCCAGGTTTATACGCAGCAGGCGAAGCAAGTGGAGGAGTCCATGGGGCTAGTCGTTTGGCTGGCAATGGGGCAAGTGATGTCATTATCTCTGGGGGTGTAGCAGGGCGATCTGCAGCCAGATTGAAAAAAAGTAGCGCTAAGCGGAATTGGAACTCTATTCATCAGATTGCACTGGAAAAAATTAGATCACTATCCAATAAAGCAGATGGCATTAAGGCTGAAGATATAAAAAAAGCATTGTGTGACACCATGCTTCTTTTTGCTGGACTTATAAGAGATGAAACTAGCTTAAAAAAAGGCCAAGCGAAGTTAATAGATCTTCAGCGGCTTTTTAATAAAGGGGTGCAGGCCAATAGTTTGGCAGAGGCACTGAGAGCATTAGAGGCTGAGCATATGCTATTGACTGCACAAATCATTATTGAAGCCGCTCTAAATAGAACTGAAAGTAGAGGCGCACATCGTCGAAGCGATTTTCCTGATAGTGATGATTCTAGTTGGCTACATCATATTGGCTTTATGATGAACAAGGAACATGAATTAAACAGGATCAAGGTTTCGATTACATAATTTAAGTTGAAAAATAAGTGAGAATACAGTAATGAACAATAAGCCCCTTAGCGGAATTAAGGTCCTAGACTTTACTAGGATGCTAGCTGGACCATATTGCACTATGCTTTTAGGCGATCTTGGTGCGGAAGTTATTAAAATTGAAGGCCCCAATGAAGGCGATCCAATCCGCACACAAGGCCCCCCATTTTTTCAGGATAGTGGGGTTACTTTTTATGCAACAAATCGAAATAAGTATTCCTGTGCAATTGATATGCGTACTTCTGATGGTAAATTAATTGCACAAAATTTGGCTAGTAAAGCCGATATTATTGTTGAAAATTTTCGTCCTGAAGTAATGAAGCAATTAGAGTTAGATTACGAATCTTTAAGCAAGAAAAATCCGCGGCTTATTTATGCATCTCTTTCAGGTTATGGTGCCAATGGCCCAGATAGTGAAAAAGGCGCATTTGATTTAACTATTCAAGCTGTTGGTGGGTATATGAGTATTACTGGTGAGGATGGGGGTCCTCCAGTAAAGCTTGGCACTTCAGCCTTTGATATTGTTGCAGGGATGAATACTCAATCTGGAATTTTGGCCGCTCTATTTCAACGAGTCAATACTGGTAAAGGTCAAAAGATTGAAACAAGTCTGCTGGAGGGAGAGGTCGCATTTTTAGCAAATGTAGGTTTAGACTATTTAATGTTTGGCAATATTCCACAAAAATGGGGATCTGAGCATCCACAGGCTGTTCCATATAAAGCATTTAAAACGGCAGATGGATGGTTGGTTATTGGCGCTGCGATTCAAAATCTATATGAAAAGTTTATGCATGCAATTAATAGGAGTGACTTGATAGAAAATAGTAACTATATTAATTTGGCTGATAGAACAAAAAATCGTAATACGTTATATGAAATTCTTGACGAAGAAGTCAAAAAATATAACACTCATGAATTGATGCTAAAGCTAGAGAAAGCTGGTGTTCCGTGCTCCCCAGTCAATAATATTCAAGAAGTATTTGAGAATCCTCAGGTTCTGCATAGAAAAATGCTAGGAAATCTTGAGCATCCAATCTATGGAAAAATTCCAACGATTGGACCCGCAGTCAAGTATTCCGCTTTTGAATCTGCAGGCGAATGGATAGCACCACCATTATTGGGTGAGCATACGCATCATGTGTTGGAATCTTGGTTAGGTTATAGCAATGAGGAAATTGCCAGTCTTCGTGAAAAAAAAGTATTTGGTTAGTTTTAATGGAATTTAAAAAGAGGACATATGTCAGACTATAAAAATATTGACCCTAATGATTCAGATTCTTTTTCTATGGCAAAGGTTGGAATGAATTCAAGTTTCACCAAAACGGTTACCGAGTCAGATGTGTACCTATATGCAGGGATTACAGGAGATTTTTCTCCTAATCATGTAGATGCTGAATTTATGGCAAAAGGTGCCTATGGAGAGCGTGTGGCACATGGCACACTCATGCTTGGTTTTATGTCTGCAGCTTCTGCTCGAATGTACCTTGGCCGAACCGTTTCCCAGGGCTATGATCGTGTACGTTTCTTAAAGCCAGTTCGTTTTGGAGATACGATAACGACTCTTTATACCGTTAGCTCGATAGATGCGGCGAAAAAGAAAATTATTTCGGATGTAACTTGTACTAATCAACATGGTGAACTGGTCGCAGTGGCAAAAAATATTCGAGTACATATTGGATAATTTGGAAGAGTCTCAATGAGCGTTCTATTAGAATCTATTATTGGCAGTTCACTTCAATTGCAGATGAATCGGCCTGAGTCGATGAATGCCATGTCAAGTGAGCTTGCAAATTCTCTTTTATCCGCAGTATTAGCTGCAGGAAAAAATAAAGAAATACGGGCGATTATTATTTCTGGCGGTGGAGGGAGGGCATTTTGCGCTGGCACTGATTTGAAAGAGCGCCGCCATTTAAATGCTGATGAGAAGTGGGAGCAAAGTAGGGCATTATTTCATCTAAATGAAGCTATTAAAAACTCTTCACTTCCCGTTATTGCTGTTATTGATGGCTGGTGCTTGGGGGGTGGGTTTGAGCTAGCTCTTTATTGCGATTTAAGAATTGCAACACCAGAATCTAGATTTGGGTGGCCCGAGATGACTCTTGGAGCTTATCCTGGCGGCGGTGGGGCGGTAATGTTACCAAGAATTATTGGCCAAGCAAAAGCAAAAGAATTATTTTTTACTGCACGAAGAATTGGGGCTATTGAAGCATTAGATTTAGGCATTATCAATACAATTACTTCTAAAGATCAGTTAATGGAGAAAGCCCAAGAATTTGTTGCTGGAATTGAGACTACAAGCCCCCTTGGTTTAGCAGCTATTAAAAAATCAATTAATGATGGTGCAGACATTCCTTTTGGGGAGGCAGTTAAGATTGATCAGGGCTTACGCCGCCCACTGGAATCCACTGAGGACTACAGTGAAGGCTTATTAGCTCATTTTGAAAAAAGACGCCCTATTTTTAAGGGCAAATAGCCAAGCTAGGCAGTAATGCTTAGAAGGTGTAGAGACTGTACGGGTAGGTCGTAAAGACAAGAGACAGTCCAGACTACAAACTGGAAACAGGCAGTGAAAACTGTAGTGGTAAGCATAATCCTTT
>JBAXGQ010000094.1:0-5699 GCA_037139315.1 Burkholderiaceae bacterium | reverse complement strand
GGCCGCCATTCTTGGTTTTGTAGGCCCCCCATACAGCCATAGCTATTGAGCTTACGCGTACCGCCTTGCCCACACTCAAAACAAGCACCATTCGCACCAACGTTAGGGTTAATGCAACCCTCATAATTAAATGTCTGTGTGCAATTGGGCGCTGTAGCTTGCGCAAAAATAAACCCGTTAGGGCACTGACAGCTACCAGGTGTCCAAGCTGTACCAATTTGGGCATGCGCAGAAAATGCTGACATGAGGCAAAGTAGTAAAAATAATTTTTGGCACAAGACTGTTATGTTCATAGTAAATATTAACCTATTTATGAAGGACTTAAGTTGCCCGCATTTGGCGTGCAATTGAGTTGTCGCCCCGCTTGGGTGCAGACCGCAAAAGTATCGCCCGATTTATTGTATAGGGTGTATTTCCAAAAAGCACTATTTTCAATTCGCTCCAATAAGGCAAAACTAAAATTATTATTCCAAATCATATTGTTAACCTCCACGCCTGGTGCAACTGAGGTTGTTTTATAGAAAGGTGGGGTGGTGGCTGGAAAAGGTTCAGCTAAAGCAACACCATCTGCGCCAGAAACAATAGTCGCAGGGTGACTGGGGGAATTATTAACGCCAAAATTAATTGTTTGTAAATTATGCACGTGACCATGAAAAACGGTATTAATGGAATCTGGATAGTAACTATTCGCGCTTACAGCTGGGTATAGTTTTTGCATTACATTATTCATGACCCCTTGCAAGGTTGCATTACCCGGTGGAACTGAAGATGTTGTTGGGTTGCCATACCCTAAAATAGGATGATGATTAGTAAAAATGGTGTTAGTAAAAATTGGGTTAGCGGCTAGCGTAAATGCTTCAACAAATTGCCGATAATAATTATTATTTGGGTCGGTGACTGTGGTACCAATAGAAACATTCGCGGAGTCATAGACCACAATTCGTGAGCCACCACCTAGGGAAACAGCATATGTTGGCGAGTAGTTGGCAATACTGTCATAGCTAGCGTTATTGCATGAGCGATCCTCGGTATAGAAAGTGGGATTTAAAAAACGAAACCACCCTTGTCCTGCTTTAGAGCAGATTTCATGATTACCGCGCACCACAAGCCAAGGGGCCTTAGCGAATAAGACTGCAGCTGGCGTAAAAAGATCTGCATTCCACGTATCCCAACCATATCCCCAAGGACTTTGCGCATCAATTGGACATTTACCCGAAGCCGAACAGGGCACATCCCGATACTGATAATCGCCTGTATGAATCACGAGATCAGGATTTAATTCGGCACCCAATTGGGCTACCGAGGCGAATGGCCATTCTTTGGGATCTTCACAGTTTTGTAGGTTGGTCGTATCCATGCGGCAACCAGAGTCGCCAATTAATAGGATGCGGTCAAACCTTTCTTTAGGAATTGGTAATGATTGCCATGCAACACTCGCATATTGCGTACCCGCTGGCAAAATGGCTTCGCAGGTTGATAGTGGAAAATTGGCTGGAACAGAGGGTTGAAAAGCGGTTGGCCTTAAGGGCATTACACCGGCTACAGCGCGCATCGTCATTTTGCTGAAACGGCCGTCGATATTAATTTGCGGACAAACAGCTTGGCCGCTAGGCGACAGATAGCTCGTGGCTACTCGGGCAAAGGCACGATTATTGCCAGCCTCATCAGAGCCAATGATGACCCATGCAGCGTAAATGTACTGCGTTTGACTAGCGCTCTCGTCATTACTACTCCCTCCACCACATCCCTTGAGTACTACAAGCGTAAAAAAGAAAATAATGAGGGTAAGAAGCTTCATTGCTTATCTTTGCATTTTCGGGGCCGCTAAGCTCGGAATCATCAGATTAATACAGGCGGGCAAGTTACTCGCGAGCGCTCTTTTTGTAGCGGGTAGCAAGGTGCCTAGTTCCGTAACTAATTCTCCATGACCACCAAATCCTTCGCAGACTTTGTCATATCGAGTTGGTAGCAGATCGCAGCCAATGAGTCGCTCTTGACCATAGTCGCGCAATTGAATTTGGTATTCGGCATTCCAGCAAGCATCATTGCCGATGACCAAAAGAAAGGGCAATTTATAACGAACTGCAGTATCTATTTCTGCGCAATGAAAGCCAAAACTACCATCTCCCATCACTGTAACGATAGGCACATTCGGTTTGACAAGGCTAGCTGCACTTGCAAAGGGTGGACCAGAACCAATTGAGCCAGCCACACCATTAATAATTCGGTTTGGCGCTTGTAGACAAGCTTGAGCCCATTGACCAATCTCGCCACCATCGCTAATGAGGACTGAATCTGGATGACTATCAAGAATCGTTTGTAATACGGCAAAGGCTTGTGCTGGATGAACTCGGCCAGGCTCAACAGTCGCCGATTGCCAATCATTAGGACGATAATTAATAGCGGTCTTAACTTCTTGTAACCAGGCTTGATGTGAGCCACTTATAAAGTTTGTAGCGATGACGGATTTCATTAGAAGAGTAATACTTGATTGCACGTCACTAAGTGCAGAGAGTTGCAACCTTTTACCTAAACTAACACTCGCGCGTTGAATTTCAGCGGCCTCAGGATCCAGCTGTAAAAATTGACAATCTTTGGCAAAGCTTGAAAATTGGCCAAACTTCAAAGTGAAATCCAATTTTTTTCCAAGGAGTAAAACACAATCACTTTTTGCCAGTACTTCCGGAAAGGCGCCCAAACACGGATCATTGATTCCTCGCGGGCTCTCCATACCCACCACGGGAATTCCTAATGCTTGCTCTAGCGCATTCAGTTGTTTTCTGCGGGCCTGAGATTGCATTTGCGGTCCAGTCAAAATAATAGGGCGTTGGGCAGCTTGTAGCGCTTGCAAGATCGTTTCAATAGCCTCGCTTGATGCTGATGTTTCTTTGTCGGTAAATTCCTGTTCTGTAGGTAAATTACTTGCATTGAGGTAGGTGCCTTCTAATAAGTCAGAAGGTAGGCTTAAATGCACAGTCCCTGGGCGCCCCGATTTCGCGAGTTTGATTGCTTTGGCTAGGTCAAAAGGAATTGCCTCAATAGAGTTAGAAGTCAAGGCTGCTTTGACAAGTGGCGAAGCCAAATCAGCTTGCGCCATTTCTTGGAAAGCGCCAGTACCTAATTGCCCCAGAGGTGCATGACCCGAAATTAAGACCACCGGTGACTCAGCCATTTGTGCGGTGTAAAGCGCAGCTATTGCATTCGCGTGGCCAGGGCCACCAGTAACTAGTGCAATGCCAACTTCACCTGTCAGTCTCGCATAAGCATCGGCCATGTGCACTGCAGCAGCTTCATGACGGGTATGGATTAATTTAATATCACTATCGAGTAGGGCATCAAAGATTGGCATGATGTGATTACCCGAAAGCGTAAAAATGGTTTTTACTTTCGCTAATTTTAAGGCTGCAACTAAAGCATTGGCGCCCAATATGGGTGTTGAAGTATTTACCATAAAAACAGTACTTTCAGATGAATGACTACCTATCGATTGATCAATTAAGGGATAACACTAAGGGCTTAAAAGTTATAAAGAGTTTAATCTTAATTGCTGTAAAAATCATTTGAGGAATGAATGCCCAAATTCACTTTAGAGCCGCCGCCTATTGCCGTTGAGGGCCCAAGCGTATGGACAGGCGCCGAGATGTTGGCTCAGCCATCATGGGTGGTGCCCTGGGTACCCGAGCAGTTAGCTGAAATGCGTGCAGCAGCCTTACATTTTCAGGCGCTTAATTTACCCCTTGAGCAAATTTCACCTGATAATTTTCCGCTGACTCAACTTAAACCTTTTTTAGCTCGTTTATTGGCTGAACTACTTCATGGCAGAGGGTTTGTACTGCTGCGCGGTATTCCGGTACAAGAATTGGGTATTGAACTCGCAGCCATTATCTATATGGGCTTGGGTGTTCATTTAGGCACCTTGCGAAGTAGTAATGGCAAAGGGCACTTACTCGGTCATGTATGTGATCAAGGTGTCGATATCACCAAGACAGGCGGACGTTTTTATCAAACCAATAAAAAACTCGATTTTCATACTGATTCGGCAGATTTTGTGGGCTTGCTCTGTCTACAGAAGGCTAAAGCAGGTGGCGAATCTTTTATTGCTAGCTCGATGAAGTTGTATAACGAGATAGTGCGACGTCGACCTGATTTGGTTGAGGCATTATTCATGCCTTACGCGACTGATCGTCGCGGTGAAGTGCCGGCGGGACTGCACCCTTGGTTTGATATGCCCATTTTTACTTGGTATGAAAATCATCTATCGTGTGTTTATATTCGTCAGTACATTGAAGCGGCACAAGATAATTTTCCCGAAGCGAAGCGCTTAACTACCGAGCAACTTGCAGTCATGGACTTAATCGATGAAATCTTAGCTGAGCCCGGCTTTGTTTTGCCAATGGCTTTTGAGCCTGGTGATATGCAGCTTTTACATAATCACCAAATCTTGCATTCCCGTAATGATTTTGAAAATTGGCCGGAGCGCGAGCGTCAGCGGCATTTATTACGGCTTTGGATGGCACCCAAGGAGGGCAGGCCATTACCCGATTATTTTAAAGCCAGATGGGGCTCAACCCAAGCAGGAGAGCGAGGCGGTATTATTGTGCCTGGCGCTAAATTATCAGTAGAGCTTGATTATCAGTAGTGCTTGAGACCCAATAGAGCGAGAGATTGTTTAGGGTTTAAGGTCTCCTCATGCAGATGAAAATGGCGTATTTTTTTAAAAAGTTGAATGGAAAAAAATGAAAAGTATTATTGATCGCATTGATCATGTGGTATTAACTGTTACCGATATTGAGGCTTCTACCCAGTTTTATGAAAAGGCCCTCGGCTTTGAGCGTGAATTTTTCACTGGGCCTGAAGGGCAGCCGCGTTACGCCTTGCGCTTTGGGCAATATAAAATTAATTTACAAGATCGCGCTACAGAAACACCTACTAAAGCAAAAGTACCTACTATTGGCGCCGGCGATTTTTGTCTGATTGCTGCCATTCCGCTTGATGATGTGATCACCCATTTGACAGCCAATAATATTGCGATTGAGGTTGGGCCCGTTGCTAGACGGGGTGCGTTGGGGCCAATTCGGTCGGTCTATCTACGCGATCCTGATGGGAACTTGGTTGAGGTATCTGAGTACATTTAATTTCATTGTTTATGAGTCAGTTACCGGATTGGGTCAAGCTTGCACAAGAGCAATGGAATTGGCGAGGAACCACAAGACCACCATTTGCAGTTGTACCTAATGCGTCGCAAATTTCGGTATGGGATTTTCCCCGTCCCCCAAAGTATGTTGAGGATTGTAGGGAGGTCGTTATTTGTTTTAAAGGGCAAGAAATTGCGCGTACAAAAAATGCTATTTTGGTATTAGAAACTGCTCATCCACCGAGTTTTTATATCCCACCGAAGGATATCAACTTCAATTTTTTGAAGCCATCTACCGGCAATTCTTTTTGTGAGTGGAAAGGCCCCGCTCAATACTGGGATATAGACGACGGTATAAACCAACTCAAAAAAGTTGCCTGGAGCTATGCCCAACCCTTTGATGAAGCAAAGATGATTGCCGATCACATCGCTTTTTACCCTACTCAGTTGCAATGTACTGTTGATGGGCAGCAAGTTTTACCTCAGCCCAGCGGCTTTTATGGGGGCTGGATTACTCCAGAGTTAGTCGGACCTTTTAAAGGCGAACCAGGTAGTGAATCATGGT
>JBAXGQ010000093.1:0-5772 GCA_037139315.1 Burkholderiaceae bacterium | reverse complement strand
AAAGCATTTGGTAAGTTAGAGCAGGCAGCAGGACTATTCGCAATTACCGCGCATTACGATAAAAGAAAAAAATTAATTGTGCTTGATTTAGCTAATGGGAGTTCTTTTTCATTTCCACCGCATTTGGCTGAGGGTTTAGCAGGGATGCCAGAAAGTGTAATAGCTGAATTTGAATTAACTCCAATGGGTACAGGTTTACATTGGCCCAAATTAGATGCTGACTTATCAGTACAAGGATTACTAGCTGGAATATTTGGCAGTCCAAATTGGACTATGCGAGGACATTTAGCAAAAGCAGGCAGTGTAAAAAGTACGGTAAAGGCTGCTTCATCGAAGGTAAATGGCTTAAAAGGCGGAAGACCAAAAAAGATCAAGGCAGAAGTTAAATAAAGTCGTATCATTCAAAAAAACATACCAACGCTCGGAGACCCCATGAATTCAAAGTTCCTATTCAGCCTAATGACTTGTGCCCTATTCGGGGCGTCTGGCATCTCTCATGCCGCTGGTAATGCCCAACCTTTGCCGCTGGCTAATGCCCAGAGTCAAGGCGTAAACGCTGATGGTATTAAGCGAATTGATACTTTTTTTGCCGATGAAATTGCTAACAATCGGATGCCAGGGGCAGTCTTAGCTGTCGCAAAAAATGGCAAGCTAGTAATCTATAAATCATATGGCTATTTAAATAAGGCAACGAATACGCCGATGCCACTCGACGCAATTTTTAATTTAGCATCGATGACGAAAGTAATGGCAGCAGTAGGTGCGTTGACATTTTATGAAGAAGGCAAAATGCCTTTGAATGCGCCAATCTCAAATTGGTATCCGCAATTTAAAGATAGCAAAGTGGGTAAAGTTGCTGCTGATGGCAGCGTAACAACGGTACCAGCAAAGAACCCAATTACGATTCAAGACCTGATGCGTCATACCAATGGTTTAACTTATGGCGCGCGCGGTAATTCTGCAGTACATAAATTATTTCCAAGTGCTTCGGCAACAGCAGCTTTTGATTACACCGGTCCAGAGTTTATGGATAAACTTGCGACCATTCCCTTGCTTGATGAGCCAGGCACAGTATGGGATTATGGTTTTGGCATAGACGTACTGGGTTTAATCGAAGAAAAAATTGCTAATAAACCCCTTGGCAGTGTTTTGCAAGAACGCGTTTGGTCTAAAGTCGTCATGCCGGATACCACCTTTCAGGTTGCCGATAGCCAGCGGCCGCGCTTAGCCCAACCATTACCTCTTGACCCAATCACTGGCAAGCCACAGACAATCAAAATTTTGACTGATAAGGTGAAATTTGATTGCGGTGGTTCTTGTGCATTTTCTACAGCAGGTGATTACATTCGCTTCGGCCAAATGATGCTAAATGGCGGCAGTCTTGATGGTAAGCGTGTATTGGGCCCGCAGACCGTGGCATTCATGACATCAAATCATTTAAATAAAGACATCAAAAATATGGTCGGTGGAACTGAACCAGGACGGGTCGGTTATGGCTTTGGTTTGGGTGTTGCAGTACGCATGGAGCGCGGCCTATCGGCAATTAATGGCAATGTTGGCGACTACACGTGGAATGGTGCTAACGGCACAATTTTTTGGGTTGATCCGAAAGAGCAAATGGTCGTCGTGATGATGGCTGTTGCCCCTGGCGAGATTCGTAAAATTCATCGTGAAAAATTAAACGCGCTCGTGTATGGCGCGCTTGATAAATAATTAAATCAACGAGGCTGATGCGGTACTTTGTACCGCTGCTTTTTCAACGACTGGCGGGGCTTGGTTTTGAAAGATGAAAACCATCCCCAAGGAAAGCACGACAAAGATAACCAATAAAGATAGACCTAATTTCTTTACGAAATACGCTAGGGTATCCATATAAACGGGATCGTTACGGCCAAAATAACGATCATAATTTTTCCACATAAAGCGCCCAGCTATAACGGGAAGCACCATAAAGAGCGCGCCCAAAAAAACAGTTAGCAAAATATCCATAATATTTAGTAGCTTTAATTACCCTATAGTTACTTCATGTTTATGTAATCTGAAATGCTGATTAATGGAAATCATATAGCATCGCTGGGTTATTCACTAGAATGGCTTGGCGTAAATGACTATCACTAACCCATTCACCAAATAGATCGCATAAGTCAGCATCGTGGGGCATGGTGTTTTTCACCATCACATGGGGCCAATCGCTGCCCCAAACTAGTTGCTTGGGGTTAGCTGCCAGCACTGCATCATTAAAGGGACGCATATCAGCATATAAGTTGGCAATTGCACCTGTCTTAATAGCATCAGCTGATTGCGCAGAAATACGATAGGGCCCTGTCATCTTGACCCAAGCCCGCTGTTCTTTCATCAGGCTTAGTAGTCCTTGAAAGCCGGCATTATGGACACCATGCTTGGCATGGCAATAACCAAAATGACCAAATACTAAGTCAACGGGAAAGTGCGCAAAGATGGTGGCTAAGTTCGGATACTCATTTACATGCATGAGTAACTCTAAGTGCCAGCCTAACGGCGCAATACGATGCGCTAAGTGTGTCAGCGCTTGAATCGGTAGGCCACCGGAAGGATCAGCGACATCAACTAGATTGCAACGTAAACCCCGTACTCCTGCAGCATGTAATTGCTCGAGCTCGCTATCCTTCACCATCTTGCTATCAAGAGGTAACACCGCTACACCACGCAAATGATCTGGAGCAGTTTTTAGTGCATCTATCAGTGCGCGATTATCGATACCGTACACACTGGGTTGTACCAGTACCGCACGATCAACGCCTAACATCCGTAGCAGCGCTCGATAGTCTTTTAAGCTGGCATCAGGCGGTGTGTAGATGCGCTCTTGGGCATACGGATATTGGGATGCGGGACCACAGACATGGGCGTGACTATCAATTGCACCACGCGGAAATACGCTCTTTGGTGAGCGTATTTCGCTAGCAGGTGCTTGGCACAGTGGCGGTGAATGCACGCTTATTGCGGTTCAATGTTGGCGTCTTTAGCAATCTTCTGGTACTTCGCAATTTCACTATTTACAAATTTATCAGTCTCAGCTAAGTTCATTAACTTAATCGTAATACCTGCTTTTGCATAAGATGCCTTAAGCTCAGGATCTTGCAAGGCACGATTGATATCAGTGTTAATTTTTTGGAGGACGGCTTTCGGTGTAGCAGCGGGCGCCCAAACACCAACCCACAAACCAATTTCAAAATTAGGAAAGCCTTGTTCAGCGATAGTGGGAATCTCGGGCGCTGCTTCTGCTCGCGTTGCACTAGTTACACCAAGCGCACGTGCTTTTCCGCCCTGAATTTGAGCAATTGCGGTTTGTAAGGGTGCCATGTAATAAGCGGTTCTCCCAGAAATTGTTTCTTGGATTGCTTCGGGCGAACCTTTATAGGGAACATGTAACATCTTGATCCCCATGGTTTGATTAAAGTATTCAGCAGCAAGGTGAGTAGAGCTGCCTACCCCAGCACTAGCAAAAGGCAGAATACCGGGCTGAGCTTTAGCTGCATTCACTAAATCTTTAATGGTTTTATAGGGACTCTCTGCTGACACGACTAAGGCATAGGGACTACTACCTAAAATATTGACATCAGTTAGGCTATTAAGGTCATAGGGTAATTTTTTATAAATTGCCGGATTAGCAGCATACGAGGCAGACTGGACTAACAAGGTGTAGCCATCAGGTTCTGCATTAACTACGACTCCTGTGCCAATTAGACCTCCAGCACCCGGACGATTTTCAATAATGACCGGCTGTTTCCAGTTTTCTGTCAGCGTTTTGGCAACTAATCGGCCAGCGATGTCAGCGCCTGATCCTGGGGTCAGCGGCACAATCATTTTGACCGTGCGGGTGGGGTAGTTTTGCGCATGAGCGCTAGCACTATAAAAAGCTAGGGCCGAGAGTGTAGCAACTGCGCAAATCGAGCTAAGGGCAGTGAGCAGGGTAAAGGTGCGCAGGGAATTAAAGCCAGAAAGCTTGATAGGGTAAGTTCTAGTGCGTATGGAATGCTTCATACTGTCTCCTTGGGGTTGGCTTGTGCCGTAATTTATTGAGCTATTTTGAGTAAGATAGTTACTTAACGCATTTCACCGCATCATTCTTATAATCATAAAGTATAGAACCTTACTTATTCCCATGACAAATTCTGCAAACAATCCTAATAAAACTACCGTTAAAGCCAATGGCATTGACATTGCCTATCGCTTTGATGGGCCCGAAGACGGCCACGTTGTATTAATGAGTAATAGCCTCATGTCTAATTACGCGATGTGGGATTGCACAGTGCCCGCTTTAACTGACCGTTACCGTACCCTGCGGTATGACACTCGCGGACATGGTGGTTCTAGTACGACTAGCGGTCCTTACCATATGGCGCAATTGGCTGATGATGCCATTGGCTTATTGGATGCTTTGAATATAGACAAAGTGCATTTCATTGGTTTATCGATGGGCGGGATGATTGGCCAACAATTGGGCGCGCGATTTCCTGAGCGCATTCATTCGCTTTCACTGTGCGATACCGCAAGTGAAATGCCGCCACGCAATCTGTGGGAGGAGCGCTTTGCAACAGCTAAGAAAGAGGGCATAGCAGGACTAATGCCTGGCACCTTAAAGCGCTGGTTTCTAGATGAGTTTATTAATAGCTCGCCAGCGGAAATTGAAAAGGTGCGGCAGATGATTTTAGGGACTGGCGTTGAGGGATATATCGCCTGCGGCAGTGCGGTGCGTGATATGACACATAGCGCGATGCTCTTAAAAATTAAGGCACCAACCCTAGTATTAACTGGTCGACAAGATCCCGCCTGTACCGTCGATCAAGCCATAGTTCTTCATCGCTTAATTGATAATTCTGAAATGGTCATTATTGAAAATGCGGCGCATTTATCCAATATTGAACAGCCTGCCGCATTTAATAGCGCAATTCGGGGCTTTATAGATCGTGTTGATGATCAGCTTTAAGTAAAACAATCATGAAAAAAACGGATCTATATAAAAATCAAGGGCTAGCAGTAGCCCACCAAATGAAAAATGCAACTAAAGCGAAGCAGCTTGGTAAGGCCGATACTTCAGCGCAGAAAAATGCACTCGCCAGACAAAATCCATTACTAGCATCCTTAATGGGCAAAACTGAGTCAGAAGTTAAGGTAAATCTAGCTAAAACCAGCAAGACAAAATCATCAGTAAAATCAAAATCAAAATAGAACCGTAATAGAAAATAACATCGCTATTAATCAGTTTCAGCATTTGACTATATAACTGACTAACTGACAGAGCGATTTAAGTTTCTTGAAAGAGGGCTGCATCATGAATACGGCGGGAGATGAATTAAATAAGCCGTGGTTAAAAAACTATCCTGCGGGGGTTCCTCAGCAGATTGATATCTCACGGTATAACTCGCTACTTGATTTATTTAGCGAGTCATTTGCGCGTTTTTCGCAACGTAAAGCCTATCAATATTTTGGCAAGGCACTAACATTTAGCGAGCTCGATCAGGCTTCGCAAGATTTTGCCGCGTATTTACAAAGTTTAGATTTAGAGCGAGGCGCACGGGTTGCCATCATGCTGCCTAATGTTCTGCAATACCCGATCGCGATGCTGGGCATATTAAGAGCGGGCTTCGTCGTAGTCAACATCAATCCACTGTATACGGCCCGTGAGTTGGAATATCAGCTACAGGACAGCGGCGCTTCTGCCTTAATCATCTTAGAAAATTTTGCCCATGTTTATGAAAGCATACACGCGCAAATGCAGTTAAAGCAGGTCAT
>JBAXGQ010000092.1:0-5870 GCA_037139315.1 Burkholderiaceae bacterium | reverse complement strand
GGTACGCCAGATCAACCCAGTAAAGCGGGCAACTCGATTGGCGACATTGCTGCAGGTATGTATGCCTACTCGAATATTTTAGCGGCGCTGCTACTACGCGAGAAAACGGGTCTTGGCTCTTGCATAGATATCTCGATGCTCGAATGTTTAAGTGAATGGATGAGTTTCCCCCTGTATTACGCAATGGATAATGCGCAGCCGCCATCACGCAATGCTGCTTCGCATGCCACTATTTATCCCTACGGTCCATTTCAGGCGGGCGATGGCAAGACGGTGATGTTAGGTTTACAGAATGAGCGGGAATGGTTGCAATTTTGCCGTCAGGTACTACTTAAGGAAGAACTCACTGTTGATCCTCGCTTTAATAGTAATGCACTGCGCAATGAGAATCGGGCTGCTCTTGAGCAAATTATTTTAGAAGCCTTTCGGCCGCTCGATAGCCAGCAAGTCATTGCTCGGCTAGATCAGGCCAAAATAGCCAATGCGCAATTGAACGATATGACTGGCTTGTGGCAACATCAGCAACTAGCCGCTCGGCATCGCTGGGCCGAGGTTGAAAGCGCTAGCGGTTCGATGCCAGCACTCATCCCTCCAGGCATTAATGACACCTATGAATATCGCATGGGTCCTATTCCCAGCGTCGGCGAGCATACCGTCGCTATCTTAGAAGAATTAGGATTGTCTGAGAATGAAATTAGTCAGCTACGCCAAGCAGGCACAATTTAACTTTTCAGTAAAACTATTCAGCGCTCCTACTGAGACCGCTTAAGGCTTAGCCTAAAGTAACGGTGAAATTAAATATGCCGCATTTTCTTTCAGCCTTTGTAGGCGACTGCGTTTAGCCCAAGCCACTGGATCAACAAAACTCGATTTTTGAAGATAACTTTGCAACAGCATATTGAGGCGCTGACAAAATTCAATGTTATAAATCAATAAACTAATTTCAAAATTAAGATGCAAGCTTCGCATATCAAAATTTACCGAGCCAAACATGGCAATACGCCGATCGATTAGTAAGCTCTTGGTATGCAATAGGCCACCCTTAAACTCAGCAATACGTACGCCAGCGGCCATTAACTCCTCATAATAGCTGCGGCTACTTAATGCCACTAATTTAGAGTCATTTTTTCTAGGTACGATTAAAGTAACATCTACTCCGCGATGTGCTGAGGCCATTAAGGCCTGCATTAAACCATCGTCGGCACCAAAATAAGGCGTGGTAATAATTAAACTTTCGTGCGCATCAATTAAGGCCGACAGAATACATTGATACAAAATATCGTCGCGAGCAATAGGCCCAGTCGATAATTTTTGCGCCAAAATGTTCCCAGGTGAACTCTGCGTTAGCAATTGCCGAGGATTAAATTGGGTGACTTGAGGGTTACAAACAGACCAATCTAATTGAAAAGTAGTTTCAAATTCAGAAACGACCGGTCCCTCTACGCGTAACATCGCGTCAACCCATTCACCTACTTTCGCATCTTGCTTAAAAGTACGAGGATCAACTAAATTCATACTCCCAGTCCAGGCAATGACTTCATCGATCACAAAAATTTTACGATGCAAACGCAAGTCAACCCGTCGAAATTGAAAGTTACCAAAACGAATTGGTAAAGCGGCAACCACTTCAATTCCAGCTGCCTGTAACTGTTTAGGCCAGTCTGAATTAAGCCAATTTTTACTACCCAATGAATCAACCAAAACTTTACATTCAAGGCCCCGTTGCGCTGCTCGAATGAGTGCTTCAGCGACCTTATCGGCATCACCTCCAAGGGCCCAGATATAAAACTCCAAGTGCAAGGATTTTTTTGCAGCATCAATATCAGCAATAAAGTGAGACAAAATAGTTAAAGAATCAGTTAACAAATCAATTGCGTTACCTGCAACAACGGGTGAACCCCAGTTCGCAGCCGCGAGGTCACTTAAGGCTTTTGCCTCAAAGGGTAATTGATCACGGTCGGCCTTATAAAAACAAAATCCAGCATTTAATTGCTGCTGTAGTGCATCTTTCATTCCTGCAACTCTATCCATATAATCACGACCAATCGATTTACCGCCGATCAAGAAGTAGACAATTAAACCTAAGAAAGGAAAAATAAGAACTACGCCAAGCCAAGCTAAGGCGACACTGACCTTGCGGCGTACCCAAATTAAATGCAGGCCAATACAGGCAACTGCAATAAAATGCAAGACCGTAAAAACAAGAAAATAATCTCCGTAAAAATGCTGTATCGCTTGGTAAAAATAAATCATGTCAATTCCAATTCTGTTGTAATGCCTAGGTGGTCCGATAATTTTTCCCAATCGTGCAACAAGGCTGCCGAATGAATTTTCAATCCGCGAACATAAATTCGATCCATCGGTAAGATGGGTTTGATGCTCGGGAATGTTTTTGCTGGTACCCCAGTTAATTCTTCAAATACTTCAATAAAACCAGCAGCCCGCATTGGCTCGCTTAAGCGGTTACGCCAATCATTGAAATCACCAGCCACGATAGTTGGCCCGCCGGCAGTTAATTGCTTAATATGCGCAATAATTTCAACTAATTGGCGCGCGCGTCCACTTTGAAATAAAGCCAAGTGCACGCAAAAACAATGGATTACCGGACTATCAACAGTTAGCTGAATTTGGCTATGGAGTAAGCCGCGTCGTTCAAAGCGATATGCGGAGATATCGTAGTTAAGGCCTTTTTGCAAAGGATGTTGCGAGAAAATAGCATTGCCATGGTGGCCATGCTGATATTCCACATTTTTTCCATAATGCCAATGCCGCCAAAACCCCGCTGATAAATAATGGGTTAATTCATTGTGGGGCCACCAACCATACCGTTTTGCTCTGCCGCGATGCTCTTGTTGTAATTCTTGCAGAAAAATTAAATCAGCATGCTGGAGACGCATTTTTTGCCGCAAGCCATAAATCGTTGGGTGCAGATGCAAGGCGGAGAGCCCCTTATGCATATTCATGGTGATCACCCGCAGGCGCTGACCCTTCAAGTTGGCCCACCTACATTTTGGCGACGCATGCGTGCAGCATAAATTTCACTGGCAACTAAATCTTCGCATTGTAAGCATTTATTACAGATTGAGGCCTGTTCACGTAGTTCCTCAATCGAGGCGATGGGATGCGCATCTAGGTATTCGCGTAAATCTTCATCCCATACCCCATTGCAAAGACAGATGACTTCAGCCATGTTGTGATTAATATACCCAATAAATGGAATATGCCATTTTGCCACTGCTTCTATTAATCGATATAGCCAGGGGAAGCGCTTATAAATCGGTAGCAGGGCTAACTTGATAGAATCAATAACTCAGCTTTTCTGCAGTAACTCACTTTTTGGATTCCTTAACCCTTATTTCAATTCATGCTTTCAGCCATTAACGACGCCCTACTTTTGCTCGGCCAGCCCAATAGCGGCATTCTGGGTATTGTGCTGGTCTCATTGCAGGTGAGCCTCAGTGCGCTCTTCCTCGGCTGCCTAGTAGGCCTGCCTATAGGTGCCCTGCTGGCAACTGAATCATTTGCTGGACGGCGTTTTTTGATCGTGGTGTTGAATAGTTTGATGGGCGTGCCTACTGTCGTTGTCGGGGTGGTAGTTTATTTGCTCTTATCGCGAACTGGGCCGATTGGTAATTGGGGTTGGTTGTTTACTGTCAAAGGCATGATTCTGGCGCAATTTTGCTTAACTACACCTTTAATTGCTGCCTTAAGTCGCCAACTGATTGAAGATGCCTGGAATCACCATCGCGAATCTTTTTTAGCTTTGCAACTAGCTTGGTTACCCCGCCTGAAATGGCTTATCTGGGATTGTCGCTTTTCCTTATCAATTGTTTTATTAGCTGGTTTAGCACGCGCCATTTCTGAGATTGGTGCAGTCATGATCGTCGGCGGAAACATTGATCACCATACCCGCACCATGACAACTGCCATTGCCCTTGAGACGAGTAAAGGGGATTTACCGCTAGCCCTAGCCTTGGGATTAATTCTCATGTCTTTAGTAATCGGCGCCAATTTGATTACCTATCTCATTCGCCATAGTGCAGAGCGACGCTATGGATAAGCAGATGATTGAAATCCGTAAGCTACAACTTATATTAGATAACCGAATTATTTTAGATATTCTCAGTGCTGATATTCCAACCTCAGGAATAGTCGCTTGTGTTGGCGCAAATGGCGCCGGTAAAACCTCTTTATTAAAAGCGTTGCATGGCATTGTGCAGCCTCAGCAAGGAACTATCACGAAGCCATCGCAAGATCCTAATAAGGCATTACGTAGCGCGCTGGTCTTACACCATACGCCAATGATTAAGGCGTCGGTTCGGGCTAATTTAAATTTAGTTAGCGATTCGCCTTACCCTCCTGCACCAGGGGCCGTAGATGCGATGTTGCAGGAAATTGGCTTGGCTCATTTGGCGCTGGCGCCAGCTAAAAAGTTATCTGCTGGTGAACGGCAAAAACTGTGTATCGGGCGGGCGCGCTTACTTAATCCACAATTGGTGTTATTGGATGAGCCCACTGCAAATTTAGATCCTAACGCTACCGAACAAGTTGAGGTCTTAATTCAGACTCTTGCAAAAGAAAATTCCGGCGTGATTTTTTCTTCTCATCAACTAGCGCAAGTAAAGCGTCTAGCGAATTACATTATTTTTATGGATGCCGGTAACATTGTTGAGTGTGGCACGCCTCACGAATTCTTTCATAACCCAAAAACTACCGCCGCTAAACGTTTTTTACAATTTAGTGGCGGTTGATTGATTTAGATTAAGTGCTTTACGTATTTTGCACCACGATATTAGGGAACTTGCTACTCATATCTTTCGCCAAAGTACCTACCCGAATGGCAATTTGTCGCGCCATATTTTTATAAATGGCACTAATTGGTCCATCTGGATTAGCGATCACGGTTGGCATGCCAGCATCGGCATCTTCACGAATAGACAGATTCAAAGGTAAAGCGCCAAGAAAATCGACCTTGTAATCACTACACATCTTCTGCCCACCGCCAGTACCAAAAACATGCTCCTCATTACCGCATTTTGGGCAAATATAGGTACTCATATTTTCAATCACCCCAACAATGGGAATGCTAACTTTTTCAAACATCTTGAGACCCTTGCGCGCATCTAGTAAAGCGATGTCTTGTGGGGTGGTAACAATGACAGCGCCAGTAACGGGTACTTTCTGCGCAAGTGTTAGTTGAATGTCGCCAGTACCGGGCGGCATATCGACGATCAAATAATCGAGATCACGCCAACGTGTTTGATTTAATAACTGCTCAAGTGCAGAAGTTACCATCGGCCCGCGCCAAACCATCGGATTATCTGCATCAATTAAAAAACCGATTGAACTAGCTTGAATGCCGTGCCCCATCATGGGTTCAATAGTATTGGCCTCAAGTGACTCAGGTCGGCCTTGAATACCCAACAACATGGGCTGACTTGGTCCATAGATATCTGCGTCTAAAATCCCCACTTGCGCGCCCTCTGCAGCTAATGCTAAAGCGAGATTTACTGCGGTAGTCGATTTTCCAACTCCACCTTTGCCACTGGCAATCGCAATAATATTTTTAACGCCAGGCAATAATTTCACCCCTCGCTGCACAGCATGCGCGACAATATTACTGGTAATGTTGATATTTACTTTGCTCACACCAGGTATTGCACTAACAGCGCTCATCGCCAAGCCACGAATCAAATCAAACTGACTTTTGGCTGGATAAGCCAAGACGATGTCAAAACTGACATCACCTTCTGCAACCTGCAAATTACGAATGCATTTTCCGGTAACCAAATCAATTTGTGTATTGGGGTCAATAACTTGCTTTAATGCGTCTTGCACCACTTCTACGGTAACAGCCAATGCATTCTCCT
>JBAXGQ010000091.1:0-6042 GCA_037139315.1 Burkholderiaceae bacterium | reverse complement strand
CTCTGTTTGCAGTGGCTAGAAAGTCAATTTAATTTACATCACCGTAGTCTCTTGGATTACGGTTGCGGCTCCGGCATTTTGGCCATTGCAGCAAAAAAATTGGGTTGCGAACCGGTGCTCGGAATTGATATTGACCCCCAAGCCATTATTGCTGCAACAAGTAATGCCGAAATAAACCACGAAGCAGTTGATTTTGTCTTACCCGATAGTGCAAGCATGGTTGCGCCAGCGCAGTTTGATATTGTGATGGCAAATATCTTAGCCAATCCCCTGCAAGTGCTGGCGCCACTACTCATCAGTCGTTTGCGTCCAGGAGGACACCTTATTCTCTCTGGCATCTTAGCGCGGCAGGCCACCGAAATCTCAGCGACCTATGGCCAGTGGCTAGACCTCACAGTGGCGGGTGAAAGTGAAGGTTGGGTTTGTATGCATGGGATCTTGTCGCCGCAATTAGTCCCGACTGGGTCTAGATCGCCAAAGCGCTCCCCTAAAAAATCTTGGCCTCGCTATGCATTTCTGAGTAGCTTGCTGGTGTTGATTTTGCTCGTCGGCGGTAATCATTTATTTAGAGCGCCCCTACTTCGCTCACTTGCTCCACAAGTTGATGAAAAAATAAATCCGCTGACAAATGCCACTTTTACTGCCGCATTAAAAGTAAATATGCTCCTGTGCAAATTCCTCAGTTGCAAGGAAGCACCGATTAAGGCGTTTGAGGCGTGGAAGATCGATTCGGCTAGCTTGGGCATGGAAAATAAAAATAATGTCTCTAAAGAGGCTGAGATCGCCTCTATTTTGTCTTTTGAATTACAAAATCGATTGTTATTGCCTGTAGCGTGGCCCAATTTGGAGCTTACGATCAGTGATACGGCAGAAAATACCCTGAGTCGAATTGAATTACCTCCGGCAGCATGGCTACCAACTCAGTTTCAAACTGACCATACCAATTATTTACAAACGGGAGCGTCAGCAGGCTTGATGGTTAGTTGTGCTTTACCCCTGAAATTACCAGCTCAAGCTGCTGGTTATCGCTTACGCATTGTGTATCCTTAATTTTTACCTCTTCTTTATTTGGAAAGTACAACATGGCTAGTTTGATTTGCGGTTCGGTGGCTTATGACACCATCATGAACTTTGAAGGTCGCTTTCAGGAGCAAATTCTCCCGGATCAAATTCATATTTTGAATGTCGCTTTTCTGGTGCCAAAAATGCGCCGCGAATTTGGCGGTTGTGCCGGCAATATTGCCTATAACCTAAAATTATTGAACGGCGAACCCATCATCATGGCTGCCGTTGGCAGTGATGCTAAGCCTTACCTTGAGCGCTTAAGTCGACTCCAAATTGACATCACCCATATCCGCCAAATACCCGAGGCATTTACCGCACAAGCGATGATTACTACTGATTTAGCCAATAATCAAATTACTGCCTTTCACCCTGGCGCTATGAATGATTCCCACCTTAATTTAGTAGCGCAGGTGTTAGAGGAATGTAAGCGCGTAAAAAAACCGTTACCTACTTTAGGTATCGTTGCTCCGGATGGTCGACAAGGTATGTGGGAGCATTGCCATCAATTAGCTGCGGCAGAAATTCCGTTTATTTTTGACCCTGGCCAAGGTTTACCCATGTTTAATGGGAAAGAGTTACTAGAGCTCACAGCTCTAGCTAGTTATTTAGCGGTGAATGACTATGAGGCCGAGATGTTGGCGCAACGCACGGGAATGTCTTTGGCGCAACTGGCTGAACGCGTGCAAGCGTTAATTGTGACGAAAGGGTCTGCGGGAGCAACCATTTATAACGCGGGTAAGCAATTGGAAATTCCCGTGGTAACAGCAGCAGCGCTAATTGACCCAACGGGATGTGGCGATGCGTTTCGCGCAGGCTTGCTCTACGGCATTAATCAAGGTATGGATTGGAAAACGACCGGCAATTTGGCCAGCCTTATGGGATCAATCAAAATTGCCCATCAAGGTCCGCAAAACCATCAGCCATCTGCCGCTGAAATTGCTGACCAGTTTGCTCAAGCTTTTGGCTATCGTTATTAATTAACGGCGATTGACCCAATAAAAAGGGGTCCCGAAGGACCCCACCAAGCAACTATACGTCCATGAGCGTCAGAAACTCGAAACTTAAGGACGGCTACCGGTTGGGAAGGGCCATGCGGCTGCAGGATTTAACGCTGTTTGCGTTGAGGCTGCGGCTGCTTTAGCCGCGGGCTTTTTTGCTGCTGAGCCCGCTTTCTTCTTGGCGGCAGGTTTTTTAGTTACTTTTTTTTTGCAACTTTCTTCTTAGCAGCTTTTTTAGCAGGCTTTTTCTTAGCAGCTTTTTTAGCGGCAGGACGCTTTTTAGCGGCTGGGCGCTTTTTAGCGGCAGGACGCTTTTTAGCAGCTGGGCGCTTCTTAGCAGCTACTTTTTTCTTTGCAGCTGGGCGCTTCTTAGCAGCTACTTTTTTCTTTGCAGCAGGTTTTTTCTTGGCCATGGCCATAGTATTACTCCTTCAATGAAGATTAAAACAAACTACCGATTAAGAAGACCCGACCATTTAGTAATGCTTTGCCTTGCGGCGCAGCAACACAAACGAGCGAGCCATTCATCGGCGTGCGGCCTAATACACAATGCTGCACGCTAATGAATCTTGGAAAAAAAGCCGTAATCCTTGCAGATAACGGCTTTTTAAATAGGTTGGAGAAAAGGGGAAGAGCCTTCCGCGCACCCTGTTGAAAGGGTTTTCGGAATTCTGTTTGGCTCAAATATCGACTACTAAAACTATTCAACAGGCTAATCTCCTATTAAGCTGATAAGTCCGCTCACAACAATTAAGTACTTACTCCCAATTCAGCGCACCACCAGTTTGGTACTCAATAACGCGGGTCTCAAAAAAGTTACGTTCTTTTTTCAGATCAATCATTTCTGACATCCATGGAAATGGATTCTCTTCATTTGGGAACATAGAGTCAAGTCCTATTTGCATACAACGACGATTACAGATGTATCGAAGGTAGCCTTTGAACATCGGTGCGTTCAATCCAAGCACCCCTCTTGGCATCGTATCTTCGGCATATCGGTACTCTAATTCGACCGCTTTTTCGAAGATGGTTTTAATCTCGTCTTTGAACGCGGAAGTCCATAACTGCGGGTTCTCCAGCTTAATTTGATTAATCAAATCAATACCAAAATTACAATGCATTGACTCATCGCGCAAGATGTATTGATACTGCTCAGCAGCACCCGTCATTTTGTTTTGCCGACCCATTGCAAGTATTTGCGTAAAACCAACATAAAAGAATAATCCTTCCATTACGCAAGCAAAAACAATTAAGGAACGGAGCAATTTTTGGTCGTTTTCTAATGTTCCAGTCTTAAATGCAGGGTCAGTTAGGACGTGAATATAGGGAATTAAGAACTCATCTTTGTCACGAATAGAGGCAATTTCGTTGTAAGCATTAAAAATTTCGCCTTGATCTAAGCCCAGCGATTCCACAATATATTGGTAGGCATGAGTATGAATTGCCTCTTCAAACGCTTGACGCAAAAGATATTGGCGGCATTCTGGCGCAGTAATTTGGCGATAGGTACCCAACACTATATTGTTGGCAGCTAAAGAATCTGCAGTAGTAAAAAACCCCAAATTACGCATAATAATTCTGCGCTCATCGTCGGTTAGACCGTTGGGATCTTTCCAAAGTGCAATATCGCGGTTCATATTGATCTCTTGCGGCATCCAGTGATTGGCGCAGCCAGCTAAGTATTTTTCCCAAGCCCATTTATATTTAAATGGTACGAGCTGATTGACATCGGTTGTACCATTAATCACCCGTTTATCGGCCACATTAACCCGGCGTGCAACCGCATCATCCTTTGCTAGGCTATTCGTGCTAGCAGGCTGTGGCGCCGCAATGGCGTCCTCATCGGCTCGAAGGGGCTGGGATTCGACCCGCTTTACTTCAACTACTGCTGGCTGAGGGGCCAAACCCGCTTTAGCTAGTGCTGGCGCAACATCCTCTTCCCAATTCAACATATTCTTCTCCTTAATCCATTCTTGCTTGTTGTAAGCAGCGCTTACTGACAAGCTTCACATTCATCAAAACCTGCGTCACCCGGACGCATTGTGCAAGCCGGGCCATCCGTAACAATGCCAGCGGCACTCGCTGCTGCATCCGTACCCGCCACGCCGCCGCCACTCGAAACAGAATTGAGTTGGCCACTAGCCACCGTCGATTTTTCCACGTGCGTTGCGGCCATGGTACGCAAGTAATAGGTAGTTTTCAGGCCGCGCAACCAAGCTAACTTATAGGTGTCATCGAGCTTCTTGCCCGAAGCACCGCCCATATAGATATTGAGCGATTGCGCTTGATCAATCCATTTTTGACGACGCGATGCAGCTTCAACTAACCAGCTGGGCTCGACTTCAAAAGCGGTGGCATATAAATCGCGTAAATCTTGGGGAACGCGATCAATTTTCGAGAGCGTGCCATCAAAATATTTCAAATCGGCAATCATGACCTCATCCCACAAACCACGATCTTTTAAATCGCGCACCAAGTACTCATTTACAACTGTAAATTCGCCCGATAAATTCGACTTCACAAACAAATTTTGGAATGTGGGCTCAATGCAAGCCGAAACTCCAATAATGTTAGAAATGGTTGCGGTTGGGGCAATTGCCACACAGTTCGAGTTGCGCATGCCATGCTGCTTAATTTTGCTCCGCAGACCATCCCAGTTCAGCGTGGATGACATGTTCACTTCAACATATCCACCCCGCTCTTCAGCCAGTAACTGCACTGAGTCTTGCGGCAGAATGCCACGATCCCATAAAGAACCGGTATAGGTGCTGTAGGTGCCCCGCTCTTCAGCTAACTCACTTGATGCTTGGTAGGCGTAGTAACAGACCGCCTCCATTGAGCTATCAGCAAATTCTACGGCCTGCTCGCTAGCATAGGGAATGCGCTGCATGTGTAAGCAGTCTTGGAAACCCATAATGCCCAAACCGACTGGACGATGCTTTAAATTTGAATTACGCGCTTTAGCTACTGCATAGTAGTTAATATCAATGACGTTATCCAACATGCGCATTGCCGTACGAATCGTTTTTTGTAGCTTGGCATGGTCTAAAACCATTTTGCCGTTCGCCTCGGTAGTCATGTGCGCGGTTAAGTTCACTGAGCCTAAGTTACAGACTGCAATTTCAGTCTCATTGGTGTTGAGGGTAATCTCAGTACACAAATTCGATGAATGCACCACGCCAATATGCTGCTGGGGGCTACGAATATTACAGGGATCTTTAAAGGTAATCCAAGGGTGTCCGGTTTCAAACAGCATACCCAACATCTTGCGCCAGAGTTGTTGCGCAGGAATTTTACGGCTTGGCTTGAGCTCGCCGCGTTCGGCTTTTTGCTCATAGGCAACATACGCAAGCTCAAATGCTTTGCCAAATTTATCATGTAAATCTGGGGTATTGGACGGTGAGAATAAAGTCCAATCGCCATTCTCCATCACCCGCTTCATAAATAAATCAGGAATCCAATTCGACGTATTCATGTCGTGCGTACGACGGCGATCATCACCCGTATTTTTGCGTAACTCTAAAAACTCTTCGATATCTAAATGCCAAGTTTCTAAATAAGCGCAGACCGCGCCTTTGCGCTTGCCACCTTGATTAACTGCGACTGCAGTATCGTTCACTACCTTCAAAAATGGCACTACGCCTTGTGACTTACCATTGGTGCCTTTAATATGACTACCAAGAGCGCGCACATTAGTCCAATCGTTACCTAAGCCACCAGCAAACTTGGAGAGCAAGGCATTTTCTTTAAGTGCTTCATAAATACCATCCAAGTCATCATCTACCGTAGTAAGGTAGCAGCTCGATAATTGGGGGCGCGTCGTTGCCGAATTAAACAAGGTCGGCGTACTCGACATGAAATCAAAGGTGGATAGAATTTCGTAAAATTCGATCGCCCGGCGTTCGCGATCTAATTCATTGAGGGCCAAGCCCATTGCGACACGCATAAAAAATGCCTGCGGCATTTCAATCCGATGATC
>JBAXGQ010000090.1:0-6137 GCA_037139315.1 Burkholderiaceae bacterium | reverse complement strand
ACATTACCAAGCCAAAGCTGTACTTGATTAACATCGAGTTCAGCAATGCCGGCATAACCAATAGCAGCTAAGATACGGCCTAAATTAGGGTCGCTAGCAAAGAAAGCAGTTTTCACTAAAGGAGAGTGGGCCACTGCTTTAGCAACTAAGCGACATTCTTGCGCAGTTTTTCCACCCGCCACCGTAATGGTGATAAATTTAGTTGCGCCTTCGCCATCACGCACAATCATTTGTGCTAATTGCTTCGCTAAATCTATCAGTCCCTGACGTACTGACTTATATAGTGGCTCATTTCTATTTTGTACCGTTAGCGCAGACTGACCGGTAGCAATGACAATAAAGGAATCATTAGTAGATGTATCGCCATCAATCGTAATTGCATTAAAAGAAAGATCTGCAACTTCCCGGGTTAACTCCTGTAATAAGCCGGGGGCAAAAGCGACATCAGTAGCAATAAAGCCAAGCATGGTCGCCATATTGGGATGGATCATGCCTGCCCCCTTACAAATACCGGTCATGGTAACTTTGCCCTGCGGCGTATCAAGCGTGAGCGAAGCTGCTTTGGGCTGCGTATCCGTAGTCATGATCGCTTCCGCTGCCGCAAACCAATGATCTTCGTCTAAATTTGCAATTGCTCTTGGTAGCGCAGCAATTATTTTTTCGATTGGCAAGGGCTCTAATATCACCCCCGTAGAAAAAGGTAAAACTTGTTCCGGCTCTAGCTTTAAGTCATCCGCTAAAGCTACACAGGTTTGCAGCGCATTTTGTAAACCAGCCTCGCCTGTCCCCGCATTTGCATTCCCTGTATTGACTATCAAGGCTTGAATTTTTCCCCCTGCTTGTTGTGTACTTAGATGTTTTATACAAACCTGAACCGGGGCAGCACAAAAACGATTTTGCGTAAAAACACCAGCTACTTCAGCGCTAGATAAAAACGTCATTACTAAAACATCTTTACGATTGGCTTTTTTGATACCAGCTTCAGCTATACCCAACTTCAAGCCTGCAATCGGTTTTAACGTGCCGGGAATGGGTAAAGGTAAATTAACCGGCATGGCTGAATTGCTTAGCTCAACGCACCGTGACACAGCTTATATTTTTTACCACTACCACATGGACAAGGATCATTTCTCCCAACTTTGGGACCTGCTTTAATAGGTGCAGCTACTGGGGTAGCCGATACTGGTTCTTGGTCAGCTGTTGCGGTGATCGAACCCATTAAATCAGGGCTCGCTTCAGCATGCTGATATTGGACATCCGTAAGGTTGGCAATACCCTCGTTCATCGTCTCGGCAGCCTTCTCAAGTTCATCAGCACTACGAATTTGTACCGTCATGATTGTCTTGATAACATCGGCTTTAATGACATCAAGTAATTCGGCATAAAGCTCAAATGCTTCGCGACGATATTCTTGCTTAGGATCTTTTTGAGCATAACCGCGTAAATGAATGCCCTGACGTAAATGATCAAGCGCTGCTAAATGTTCGCGCCAATGGCTATCTAGGCTGAATAAAGTCACTGAACGCTCAAAGCTGGCAAAAGACTCTCGGCCAGATAAATTTACTTTGGCATCGTAATCGGCGATTGCCGCCTGCATGACATGCTCTACAACCGCTTCATCATCAACGGTATCTGCCCCTTCAACCCATTGACGTAAATCGACTTTAAGACCCCAATCGCTCGCAAGGACATTCTCTAGGCCCTGTAAATCCCACTGCTCTTCCATCGATTCAAGGGGAACATAGGTGCGACAGAGTCCTTGCAAAACATCTTCTCGTAAATTAGCAATGAGTTCGCCAATATCTTGTGACTCAAGAATTTGATTTCTCAGGCGGTAGGTTTCTTTCCGCTGATCGTTTGCGACATCATCGTATTGAAGTAGTTGTTTACGAATATCAAAATTTCGCCCTTCTACCTTGCGTTGCGCAGACTCAATTGAACGCGTCACCATGCCAGCCTCAATCGGCTCACCATCAGGCATCTTTAAACGCTCCATTACTGAACGCAAACGATCGCCAGCAAAAATACGTAATAGGGGATCGTCCAAAGAAAGATAGAAGCGGGAAGAGCCTGGATCACCTTGGCGCCCTGAGCGACCTCTTAACTGATTATCAATTCGCCGACTTTCATGCCGCTCGGTACCAATAATATGCAAGCCACCGTTCTGAATGACATGATCATGGAGGCCTTGCCACTCATCGCGTAATTGCTGAATCTTCGCGTCATCTGCAGTCACTAATGCCGCTTGTTTTTCAACATTACCGCCCAAAACAATATCGGTACCGCGACCCGCCATATTGGTGGCAATCGTAATCATTTTTGGTCGTCCAGCCTGGGCAATAATTTCTGCTTCACGCGCATGCTGCTTTGCATTAAGTACTTGATGCGGTAATTGGAGACGATCTAACATTGTCGCAATTAATTCTGAATTTTCAATCGAGGTCGTGCCTACTAAAACGGGCTGGCCGCTTTGATAGCAAGCTTGAATATCTTTAACTACAGCATCGTAGCGCTCGCGTGAGGTTTTATAGATTTGGTCTTGGCGATCGGTTCTTTGACTTAAGCGATTTGGCGGAATCACCACTGTTTCCAAATTATAAATTTCTTTAAATTCATAAGCTTCGGTATCAGCTGTACCGGTCATACCCGCAAGCTTGCCGTACATACGGAAATAGTTTTGGAAAGTAATGGTAGCTAAAGTTTGATTCTCATTTTGAATTGCTACACCCTCTTTAGCCTCAACTGCCTGATGCAGGCCATCAGACCAACGCCGCCCTTGCATTAAGCGTCCAGTAAATTCATCGACGATGATGACTTCCTGATTTTGTACGACGTAGTGTTGGTCGCGGTTATAAAGTGAATGGGCGCGTAAAGCAGCATAAGCATGATGCATTAAGGTAATATTTTGTGGCGCGTATAAAGAATCGCCGGCTTTTAGTGCGCCCAGCTGTACTAGCACATTCTCGGCCTTTTCATGCCCAGTTTCGGTGAGATATACCTGCTGTGACTTTTCATCAACCCAATAGTCGCCTGCTTTTTCAACTCCAGTACCATCCGCTTTTTCTTCGCCGATTTGACGCTCTAAATAGGACGGCAACACATTAATCAGTAGATATAGATCGGTATGGTCTTCAGCTTGTCCAGAAATAATCAGTGGTGTTCGGGCTTCGTCGATTAAGATTGAATCGACTTCATCCACAATGGCATAGGCCAAGCCGCGCTGCACTCGTTGGCTCACATCTTGAACCATGTTGTCACGGAGATAATCAAAACCAAATTCGTTATTGGTGCCGTAAGTAATATCAGCAGCATAGGCTTCTTGCTTCGTGGCGTGATCCATCTGCGATAAATTCACCCCTACCTTCAAACCCAAGAAGTTGTAAAGGGTCGCCATCCACTCGGCGTCACGTTGGGCTAAATAATCATTTACCGTAACAACATGAACCCCTTGTCCGGTTAGGGAATTTAAGTACACGGGGAGAGTTGCGGTTAGGGTTTTGCCCTCGCCAGTACCCATTTCAGCAATTTTGCCTTGGTGCAAAGCAAAACCCCCCATGAGCTGAGCATCGAAATGCCGCATTTTCATGACTCTGCAACTTGCTTCACGCACGACAGCAAAGGCTTCTGCAGCGAGATCTTCCAGTGTCTCGCCAGCGCTTAAACGAGCTTTAAATTCAGCAGTTTTTGCCTGCAGGCTAGTATCATCCAAAGCCTGCATGGCAGGCTCAAATGCGTTGATCTTGGCAACAATCTTGCGATATTGCTTTAAAAGGCGGTCATTACGACTTCCGACCAGCGTTTTGATGAGACCGATTACCATGGAATATTGAGGAAAATTAAGCCCTTGAGTTTATCACCCGCCACACCTTTTAACCACGAATACCATCAGCGATGAATTTTGACCCTAAAAATAGCACTAATAAGCTGGCAAAGGACTGCTTAGATTGGCTGCGCAGCCAAAATGGGTTAAGTGGGATTATGGCCCGTGCGGAGGAGTTGGCGAAATTCAAAAACGTGCTTAAACTTGCGCTCACTACGCTGAATTTGGGCCATTTTAGTGATCGTATTGAGCCAACTTGGCGAGTTTCGCCCCAAGAGGAACTGCTTTTAATTGTGCCCAATGCGGCCTTAGCAGCCAGACTTGAACAAGTACTGCCAAGCCTATCTGCTGAATTAATGCGGCACAGCTATCGCTGTCCTAACATTAAGGTGCGCTTAGTACCCAGTCAAATGAAGGCGCAGCCTGGAGGTTTACGCTCTAAACCAAAACGCGGGCCAGTCGAAGGATTAAATGCGGCGGCTCGCTTAGCATGGGTAAATTTATTGAAACGCTTACCCCCTGATTCAAAGTTACGTCACTCGATTGAGCGTCTACTTGCTGCAAAGCCTAAATAAAGAGGGGTTGCGATTCGTGTAAATAGGCAGCAGGTGCCTTGCTTTTCGAGATTGTGGTAATTTCGTAAGCACTTGGGTCGGCTAGTAATTGGCGTAATAAGGCATTATTTAAAGCGTGACCTGACTTCTGCGCAACATAAGCGCCAATAATAGGATGGCCCACCAAATATAAATCGCCAATGGCGTCTAAGATTTTATGGCGCACAAATTCATCTTCATAACGCAATTCTTCGTTATTCAGAATACGATGCTCATCTAAGACGATGGCGTTATCTAAACTTCCCCCGCGGGCTAAACCAATTTCCCGCAAGGCCTCTACTTCATGGGCAAAGCCAAAAGTACGCGCGCGCCCAATTTCACTGCGGTAGGCCTGCTCAGCAAAATCAATCGAGAAATGCTGTCCGGTTTTATCTAGGGCCGGATGTTTAAAATCGATGGTGAAGTCGAGCTTAAAGCCAGCAAAAGGCTCTAGTCTGGCTAATTTGTCGCCTTCACGTACCTCAACCGGTTTTTTAATCACCATAAATTGCCTTGGCGCAGTCTGCTCAATGATGCCTGCAGACTCAATTAAAAATAAGAATGATGCGGCGCTGCCATCCATAATTGGCACCTCTTCGCAGTCGAGCTCGATCACTAGGTTATCTAAACCAAGGCCTGCGCAGGCCGAAAGCAAATGTTCAACAGTGGAAATACGCACACCATCTTTTTGAATTACTGAGGCTAAGCGAGTGTCACACACTGCCAATGCGTGTGCCGGAATTTGCTTGGGCTCAGGTAAATCAACCCGCACAAATTGAATGCCCGAGTTGATTGGTCCCGGTTTAATGGTAAGCGTTGATTTGCGCCCAGAATGCAAGCCAATGCCGACGGTTTTCACCGCTGCGGCAATGGTTTTTTGTTTCAACATATTAATTTAAACAAATGAAAAAAGCTTAGTTTAGAGCTGTTGCAAAATCGACTTAGCATCGCTAAAGTCAAATTTACCTGGCTCTTCAACCACCAAATGCTTAACCATGCCATTGTCAACTACCATGGCATAACGCTGCGAACGTACTCCCAAACCACGCTTAGTCAAATCAAATTCCAAACCCAGTTTTTGGGTAAATTCTGCACTACCATCCCCCAGCATGCGCACCTTATTGCCCACTTTGAGATCTCGTCCCCAAGCACCCATTACAAATGGATCATTTACTGAAACACACCAAATCTCATCAACACCTTTAGCTTTTATAGCGTCAAATTGCTCGATATAACCAGGGACATGCTGAGCAGAACAGGTGGGTGTAAATGCGCCAGGCAAGCCAAAAATAACAATTTTTTTACCTGCCGTTAATTTGTCAACCTCAAAGGCATTGGGCCCAATAGCGCAGCCTTCAGATGCCTCATTTAAAAATTCATAGAGGGTGGCATTCGGTAATTTCTGTCCAACAGCAATCATGATTTCTCCAATAAGTTAATTTAACTAGGATACCAACGCCAGCAAAGGATTCGTCGTCCGGAGGTGCTGTGCGTTGGTATTTTTCAATTACCTATTGTATTGACCATTTACTTAATCAGCTTGTTTACGTAAAAAAGCGGGAATTTCATAGTAATCCGTCCCTTTATCCAGCATCGTTTTCGCCTGTGGAGAGCTATCAGCCCCTAATGTAGGCGCAGCTCCGCCGGCACGGGCATTCCGAAAAACGCTGGGTCGATCGAGTTCACCATAATCAACGCCTCGGCCTGCCGAACCCATAGCCCCA
>JBAXGQ010000089.1:0-6159 GCA_037139315.1 Burkholderiaceae bacterium | reverse complement strand
GGCAACCTGATATTGCCTTAGCAAAAGCGAAGTTAGGTTGGCAACCGAAGGTAGCATTAGACGATGGCCTGAAAGAAACCATTGCTTACTTTAGGCAATTGCTGGCTACTTAGTCTCTTAGTTTGAATACGCCTCGAAGTAAAACTAGCCGCATTCGATCGTTTGTTTTACGCACAGGGCGTACTACTCCAGCGCAGCAGCGCGCTCTAGAGACACTCTCTTCCGCACTATTAATTCCTTTTCAGCCAACGCAGCTCAATTGGGCGCAGGCATTTGGGTTAAGTGCGGTCCCCTTAAGTGAAGCTATACCACGCATTGTAGAAATTGGTTTTGGCATGGGAGAAACCACCGCCAGTATTGCAGCAGCTAGACCCAAAGACCAGTTTTTAGCGCTTGAGGTTCATCCACCTGGCGTGGGCGCATTACTGAAGCGCATTGATGAAATGGGCCTGACCAATTTGCGTTTAATACGTCATGATGCAGTCGAGGTTTTAGAACAAATGATTGCGCCAAATACATTAGATGGAGTCCATATTTATTTCCCCGACCCATGGCATAAAAAACGCCATCATAAGCGCCGTTTAATTCAAGCACCTTTTATGAGGCTGTTGGCAGAGCGTTTAAAAGTCGGCGGCTATCTTCATTTGGCTACCGATTGGCAAGAATATGCCGAACAAATGTTAATAATAGGTAACGCTGAAAATAGGCTGAGCAATACATCGCCAACTAAAACGTATGTGCCTAGACCCTCCTATCGCCCCATTACCAAGTTTGAAAACCGTGGCCTTAATTTAGGCCACGGGGTCTGGGATTTAGTCTATCAAAGAGTAATTTAGAATCCAGTGGCTTAGAGCCCAAGGCAAACATATTTCATTTCAAGGTATTCATCCATACCCCAAATACTGCCTTCGCGACCTAAGCCCGATTGTTTAACGCCACCAAAGGGCGCTACTTCATTCGACATAATGCCGGTGTTCACGCCCACCATGCCGTATTCCAAAGCTTCGGCGACTTTCCAGACACGTCCAATATCACGACTATAAAAGTAGGAAGCTAAACCATATTGACTGTTATTGGCCAATTTCACTACGGCTTCATCATTGTCAAAGGGGATGATCGGTGCAACCGGCCCAAAGGTTTCTTCAAACGTAATGAGCATATCGCTGGTCACGTTCGACAAAATCGTGGGCTCATAAAAATTGTGTCCACTAGCGTTGGCTTTACCCCCAGTAACTAATGTGGCGCCTTTACTCAGGGCATCGGCAACATGCCTTTCAACTTTGGCAAATGCTGCATCATCAATCAAGGGCCCTTGGCTAACGCCTTCGGTCATGCCGTTACCAACTTTAATTGCTTGCGTGGCTTTAGCAAATTTTTCAACGAAGATATCTTGCACTTTTTTATGCACATAAAACCGATTAGCGCAGACACAGGTTTGTCCTGAGTTGCGATACTTCGAAGCAATTGCACCAGCAACTGCAGCATCAATGTCGGCATCTTCAAAAACAATAAATGGCGCATGCCCACCCAATTCTAAAGCGACCTTTTTGATCGTTGGCGCACATTGCGCCATCAAGATTCGACCTACTTCAGTAGACCCAGTAAAGGAAAGATGGCGAATGGTAGGTGAAGCACAAACGACCTTACCGATGGCAATCGATTGATCAGCATCAGCAGGAATGATGTTGACCACACCTGCAGGCATACCAGCTCGCTGTGCTAATTCTGCTAAAGCCAAAGCACATAAAGGGGTTTGCTCAGCTGGTTTGATAACCATGGTGCAACCTGCAGCAATCGCGGGTGCAATTTTGCGTGTAATCATCGCAATCGGAAAATTCCACGGGGTAATAGCAACACATACCCCAATCGCTTGCTTTAGAACGAGCATGCGTTTATCGCCCCAAGTACTTTCGAGGATGGCGCCGGTAACCCGTTTCGATTCTTCAGCAAACCATTCTACAAATGAGGCGCCATAGGCGACTTCGCCGCGCGATTCTACTAAGGGCTTGCCTTGCTCAAGTGTCATCAAAATAGCCAAATCTTCGGTATTGGCAATAATCAGATCGAACCATTTACGCATCACCATGGCACGGTCTTTTGCGGTCTTCGAGCGCCAACTGCTGAGCGCCTGCTCAGCTGCGGCGATGGCTAACTCGGCATCTCCGCTATTTAGGTTCGTTACATTAGCGATGATGTCGCCCGTCGCGGGGTTATTGACGGAAAAAGTGGCGCCCGATTTAGCTTTAACCCACTTGCCGTTAATAAAGGCATCCTCCCGAAATAAGGTGGCGTCTTTGAGGAGTGAGCGAATATCAGTTTGCTGAAGTGAGGCGTTCATAGTGACAGCGATCCAGTTAGGGTTTGGTAGAAGAGGAGCCTCATTTTAGGGGAGATTGGGCTTGATAGTGCGTAAATTACCGCTTGAATCAGTCTTTATTGTTAGCTAATGATTGAGTTAATTTAAATTTGCATAAAAACTATATCTAGGTGTTGATGCCGGGCTGGCAAACTAGATCTGGTGTTTAGTGACCCCTTTTTTCCGCAAAAAGGATAAAAATGCCCTGGAATTCAGCCTTTTTCATATAACAAAAAAGGTGGGCACTAACTTTTATAAATTATTGATATATATAGTTTTTATTTAGTCTTGAGGGGGGCGGATTAGCCTTAGGGCAAGCCATACCTACAAAAAGTTATGAATATTCATTTCTATATACTTGACATGATATATAAGAGTTTCTAATATGACCCATGTTCATTATTTGCTGCATTGCAATATGTAAGGCAGCCCTGATCCATGAGTGCAGTAAAAAAGATTAACACCGGAAACTATTTGAATCACTTTTTACCGGGCGCAAAAGCATCGCTGAAACATGTGACCAGCTCTTTATTTGGTCTGGGTGTTTTTATGGCAATTAGTTTGTGGCTCGCTGGCCCAGGTACAAATGCCGGCCCCTTTGATTTCGCCCGTCTTTTAGTGCCGGGTGTAGCTCGTGATTTGTTGTATACCCCCCAAGGCCTGAACGGTTCATCAGGGTGGTTTACCAGTTATAAACACGAAGTTGGACAGCGTGATGATAGTCAGGCTGAATCCCTTCTACAACCAGTTCACTATTCCATGCCTACGGCAACGCCTTCGGTAGCTGGGTTGGCCGCGGCCATACCAAGTCATCTGATCGATAGCGAAGCGGTTGATCGCCATTCATTGAAGTCGGAGCAAGAGCGCAAAGTTGTTTCGCAATATTTAGTCGATAAGTACCGCATTACAGCGGGTGAGAGTTTGAACTACATCAATGAGGCCTTGCAAGTAGCCAAAGAGGTGAACTTAGATCCCACTTTATTGTTGGCGGTGATGGCCATTGAATCTAGTTTTGATCCTAATGCCCAAAGTAAAGCCGGTGCACAAGGCCTGATGCAGGTACTAACGAATGTACATCTAGATAAATTTGCGCCCTTTGGCGGTAAATCTGCTGCCTTCATACCGGAAGCCAATATTCGTGTTGGTGCATTAATTTTAAAGGCATGTATTGCTAAAGCCGGTTCACTTGAGGCTGGTCTGCGCAGTTATTTGGGTAGCCCCAATGCTGCTAGTGGCGAGTCGAGCTACACCGGCCGTGTTCTAAGCGAGCGCGAGCAGTTACGCAATGCGGCACGCGGCAAGTCGTACGCCAGCATTTAAGTTGAGCTAACCGCTTATTGAGTTTTTAGACGGCTTGAGTTTCAGCACTGCGCAACGATTGCGCCAATAAGTCGAGCACACCATTGACATACTTGTGTCCATCGGTACCGCCAAAAATCTTCGCTAACTCAACTGCTTCATTGATTGCTACTTTAAACGGCACACTCGGATCTTCTGCTAATTCATAAGCGCCAATTAACAGTGCCGCATGTTCAACGGGTGAGAGTTCATTAATCGGTCGATCGAGGGCTGGTGTAATGAGGGTTTCAAGGGCATCCATGCGCAGTAAAACCCCCTGAAAAATACCTTCGAATAAATCGAGTTGACAGCGTTTAAAGGCAGGATCTTCAGCTAACTGCTCAGTAATCATGCGCATATCCGGCAGACTTCCGGCCCGACGCAATACTAACGCTTGATAGATGCCTTGTAAGGCATATTCTCTGGCGCGGCGTCTAGGCGTAAGTGAGCGTTTAATAATTTTTTTAGATTCAGCCACTATTTGGTTTCTTCAATGTGATGCATTTCAATATCTAAATCGGGTGTTAAGGCTAAAGATAAATTAGCCATTTCGACTACCGCACGCGCACAGTCAGCGCCCTTGATGGCAGTACGTGCATTCGCTTGTTCATCGTTATCGCATGTCACTACTCCGTTTGCAATCGGTAAGCCCGATTCTAAGCAGACGCGATTAATGCCGGCGGCGGATTCATTAGCAACCAATTCAAAGTGATAAGTTTCGCCACGAATAACAGCACCTAAGGCAACTAGACCATCAAAGGTTTCAGTCTCAGCGAGACGCTGTAAAGCAAACGGTATTTCTAAGGCGCCAGGCACGGTGACCAAATGAATATCCTGTTGATCGACTCCTAATTGCAATAGCTCACGAATACAAAATTCGGTGAGAGTATCGCCATGTTCTTGATTAAAACGCGCTTGGACGATGCCAATGCGCATCCCTTCGCCATTCAGATCGGCCTCTAAAACCTGCACACCGGGAACATGATTCGACATAATTTTATTGATCCTCAATTTATTCTACAAAGGGTGTATGCCCAGTAATTTCAAGTTTGTAGCCAGATAAGCTGGGAGTAGGGCCGGGATTGCCGAGGAGGCGCATTTTGCCCACTTGCAAGTCTTTTAAAATTTGTGCGCCAATGCCATAGCTGCGAAAGTCGGGTTTACGTTGCAGGGCTTTATTAGGCGATGCACTGGTAAGCCGCGCAAAACGCGCTAGCCAGCTCGCATCATTTGGCGCAGAAACACCCGCCACATTGAGCAGTACTGCTACGCCTACTGGGGCAGCTGCCAAGGCCTCTAACGCTTTCGCAAGTGGCCATGAATGGGTGGTGGCAACCGTATCGAGAAAGTCGAGTACTGTGGCCGGTTCATGAACCCGCACCAAAGTTTCCTGATCTTCAGTTGGGGTACCCTTGACGAGCGCTAAGTGAATCGCCGAACTCGGCCGATCGCGATATACCACGCCATGAAACTTCCCCCATGGTGTATTAAATTCGCGACTTCCTTCGCGCACCACAATACTTTCATTTTGACTGCGATACTGAATCAGATCGGCAATGCTGCCAATTTTTAGGCCATGTTCTTTGGCAAAAACAATTAAATCTGGCAGTCGCGCCATGCTGCCATCGTCTTTCATAATTTCGCAAATGACGGCAGTGGGTGAACCACCAGCTAATAGGGCCAAATCACAACCCGCTTCGGTATGTCCCGAACGAATGAGGACGCCACCGGGTTGTGCCATTAAAGGAAAAATATGACCTGGTTGCACCAAGTCATCTGGTTTAGCATGCGGGGCAACCGCTACTTGAATCGTGCGGGCACGATCCGCTGCCGAAATACCGGTAGTTACGCCTGAGGCCGCTTCGATTGAGATGGTGAAGTTGGTGCCAAGGGCAGTACCGTTGTCTCTTACCATCAAGGGTAAATTGAGTTGCTGACAGCGCTCCCGTGTCAAAGTTAGACAAATTAGGCCGCGTCCATGTTTGGCCATAAAGTTAATGGCTTCCGCAGAAACATGGTCAGCAGCTAAGACTAAATCGCCTTCGTTTTCGCGATCTTCTTCGTCCACCAAAATAATCATCTTGCCTGCGCGCAGATCGGCGATGATTTCTAGAATTGGGGCAAGCGCCATGGGTTGTTTATCTGACATAGACGGCTATTTTAAGCCGATGGACATTTTCTCAGTGCTTTCGACCGTGAATTCCAGATTTTCCTACGGAGAAATCGGGTGGGGAGGATAGCGCACAGCGCCTTAAACGAGCACGATAAAGGGGATGAAAACCCCAGCTAATCGCGGATTTATTCTCTTTGAAGCCTTAATTGCCATGACGATCGTTGTTGGTAGCGGCCTTGGGCTGGTTGAAATTCACCATGGTTTACAAGCTCGCCATCTTACTTTGCAAGAAAATAAAACCCAACTTTGGGCCCAGGCTAGCGCATATGAAATGCAAATGAAGGTTAGCACT
>JBAXGQ010000088.1:0-6212 GCA_037139315.1 Burkholderiaceae bacterium | reverse complement strand
ATTGATTTTGTCCTGGTTCAGGAGGGTAAGCCAGCAGAGTTACGCGTTAACCAAACCATGCTGCGTGCTAGCCCCATTCATCAGTAAATCCCTATTAAAACTAGGGATTTCATTAAAACTAAAAATAAGGTATTTTTAAATCTTATTTCTAAATTTGAGAAAAGAATCTCTTATGCGCTTAGCTAAATTTCCCTTGATCCTTAGCCTTTTGGCAGCTTTAATTTTCAGTAGTAGCGTGCTTGCAGACCCGAAAGAGCCTAGTTTGCATGAGGTATATCAAAAAATTGCCGCCGGACAATACACTCAAGCAGATGCCATGATGAAGGGGGTGTTGGAAAATCATCCCAATAGCGCTAAGGCGCACTATATCGTGGCGGAATTAAGGTTAAAAGAAGGGCGCTTAGATGAGGGCCGCGCTGAGCTTGCGCGTGCTGAGGCACTTGCCCCTGGGTTACCTTTTGCCCAAGCTGATGCAGTGCAAAAACTACGTACTCAGTTAGTCAAGAGTTCTGGGCTTGGGTCCGGAAGTTCTAGTGCTAGCTCGATCTTCAGTAGCCCAATTTTTTGGCTGCTAATGGCAGTGTTAGTTGGCGGCTTAATTTATTTTATGAAGCTACGCAAGCGCGAGCAAGCAAATGCGGTGGCTTTAGGGAAAGGCCCACAGAGCGGTTCGGCACCAAACCCTACTGGTGGTCCACCGAATGGTCCAGGAGGTCCCGGCAGCCCTAATGGCCCAGCCGGAGCGCCAAACACGGGCTTTGGTGGTTCTGGCCTCATGGGCAGCTTAGCAACTGGGGCAGCCTTGGGTGCTGGCATGGTGGCGGGACAGGCTTTAGCGAGTCATTTAATGGGCGGCGAGCATGGTAATCGGGATGCATCCGGCAATATTCAGCCACCCCAAACCGGGCGAGAGAATACGGATTTTGGTGTGCGGGACGTCAGCACTTGGGACGACTCAGCTGGTTCAGGTAATTCAGATTGGGATGACAGTGGCGGCGGTAATTTTATGGATGATGTTTAAGCTGAGAAGGGCCTTCTTTTACCCGCAGCCAAATTAAGGCCAATCCAGTCACCAATACTGGAATTAGGGATCCCACATTTAATAGATCCCAACCCTGAGTAGTAACTAAGGCCCCAGACCCAAATGAAGTAAAGGCCATAGTGCCAAAGACAAAAAAGTTGATTGCTGCTTGGGCCTTATCTTTTTCCTCGGGGCGGTAAGCAGTCATCGCTAAGGTGGTTGAGGCGGTGAATAAAAAATTCCAGCCAACACCCAGTAGGAAAAGTGCCAATAGAAATTGATGTAGATCAGTTCCAGTTGAGGCTATAGCAATACACACTAAGTTGAGGAATACCCCCAGCCCCATTATTTTGAGCGCACCAAAGCGTTGAATGAGAGAGCCTGTAAAAAACCCCGGGGCAAACATACCAATTACATGCCACTCTAAAACGAGAGCGATATCAGTAAATGGCAGACCACAAATCTGCATTGCTAATGGAGTAGCAGCCATGAGTAAATTCATCACACCATAACCAAGAGAAGCACCAATAGTGGCAACTAAAAATACCGGTTGGCGCAAAATCGTTTTTAAATCACGCCCGGCTGAGAGCGGTTGTTGCGATTTAAATTCCACCGGAAAATGAATAAATTGCATCAAAATAATTCCGATTACGCCCGCAATCGCCAGTGTTAAATAGGCGCCTAAAAAAGGTACAGAAAAACTATTTTTAGTCCATGAGGCTAAATTTGGCCCGACTACGGCGCCCAATATACCGCCTGCTAAAACCCACGACACTGCCTTATCCCGCAAGCTTGCAACGGTCAGCTCAGCAGCTGCAAAACGATACAGTTGACCATTGGCACTGTAATAACCAGCCACAAAGGTACCAGCAATCAGTAGCCAGAAATTACTAGAGTAAGCAGCGTAGGCGCAAATGAGTGCTGAAATAATCGCAATCAATAAACCCAATTGGAAGGAGCGACGACGCCCAAATTGATGTTGGGTTTTAGCGACGATAGAAGTAGAGAGCGCACCCCCCACGACATAACCCATAATCGGTAAGGTTGCCATCCAAGCCGAGGGACTTAAGCTCAGGCCAACTAAGCCATTAATGGCAATAAAAGTAACATTATTAGTTAAAAAGAGCCCTTGACAAAGAATTAATAAAAACAAGTTTTTATTAAGTAAGGTTGTATGGGCTTTCATCCTCTTTTAAACCAATCAAACATAAAAAAATGACGGTTTACAGAAAATTGCATAATGGTGGAAATTGTTTGCACAACTAAGAATGTAACCGATTTTAATTATTTTCAATTTTTGCTATTATTTTAATTGCCATGAAAATTATTATTGCGCGTCATTCGGAAAAATTAGATGCTCCCAGCCTTTCGGAGACGGGCAAATTGCGCGCTCAAGCACTGGCTGATCAATATCTTGGCAAGAATGCGAGTCAATCCTTATTCAGTGAAAAAGAGCAGCCTGCAGCGTTAATGGTGATGACTTTACATACGATTGAGACGATGGCACCGATTGCTACTAATTGGAATATGCCGATGATTGCTTATTGGGCAGAAGCAGGGATAGATCGAGCGCATATGGCCGCACAAAATGTGCGCAATCGTGAGGCAGCCGAGGATTTGCTATTGAGTCAACAGTACGTAGATAAAACAGTGTTGATGATTTGGGAGCATTTTCACATTGCCAGCGCTGCCCTCGAGGCAGAATTTGCTGGAGAAAAAGTGACTTTGCGGCAATTGCTCAACTTAGATCAAATTGCGGGTGTACCTACCACTTGGCCGGATGATGTATATGATTATTTTTGGATAATCGATTACAAAACTGGTAATCCAGTTCCGCAATCATTCGTGCTGATGCGTCAGGTATTTACTGCTCCCTATACAGGGCTACCTGCTGCCGATTGGCCAAATTAGTTAATAGCTTAAAATGAGCAATTCAATTGCAGTAATTACTTATTGGCCTACATGCTATTTAAAGAACTCGCTTTATCCGCACCCATTTTGCGTGCAGTAGAAGAAGAAGGTTATACAAATCCTACCCCCATTCAAATTCAATCGATTCCAGCGGTCCTAAAAGGTGGCGATCTATTAGCTGCAGCCCAAACAGGCACAGGCAAAACTGCCGGTTTTACTTTGCCCATCTTGCAAAGACTGATGGAATCAAAACCCACAACAACAAGCGCACGGCGCCAAATTCGGGCTTTAATTTTGACTCCAACGCGTGAGCTTGCGGCGCAAGTACAGCAATCTGTTTTAACTTATGGCAAATACACTGGACTGAAATCAGCGGTTATTTTTGGTGGTGTCGGCGCTAATCCACAGATTAATACAATCAAAAATGGCCTGGATATTTTGGTAGCCACGCCCGGTCGCTTAATCGATTTAATGGGGCAAGGCCATATTTCGTTAAAAGAAATTGAAATTTTAGTTTTAGACGAAGCAGATCGCATGTTAGATATGGGATTTTTGCCTGATATCAAGCGCATTTTGACGGCATTACCAAAGACACGGCAGAATTTATTATTTTCTGCGACATTTTCTGCCGAAATTAAAGCGCTTGCTAACACCTTGCTAAAGTCTCCGGCATTAATTGAAGTTGCTCGTAGTAATAGTACGCACGAAGCGATTACTCAAAAAATTCATCCGGTCGATAAAAATAAAAAACAAGCCCTATTAGCCCATCTCATTAAAGCGAATGATTGGCAGCAGGTACTAGTCTTTACGCGGACAAAGCATGGTGCCAATAAGCTCGTCACGCAGCTTGAAAAAGATGGTATCACTTGCATGGCTATTCACGGGAATAAAAGTCAATCGGCGCGCACGAAAGCGCTGGCAGATTTTAAGTCTGGAAAAATCACCGCTTTAGTGGCAACTGATATTGCTGCACGGGGAATTGATATCGACCAACTACCCCATGTCGTTAATTATGATTTACCCAATGTTCCCGAAGATTATGTCCATCGAGTTGGTAGAACCGGCAGGGCTGGTTCCAATGGGGTGGCGATTTCATTGGTTTGTATCGATGAATTAGCACTGTTAAAAGATATTGAGAAATTAACTAAACAAACTATTCCGCAAGAAATCATTAAGGGCTTTGAGGTTGATCCCAGTATTGGCGCGCAGCCCATCAAGGCGACCCGTCAAGCTAGACCGCAATCTAAATCTAAGCCTAAACATTCACCTAAACCGCAGGCCATGCAAGCAAAAGGGCGACCCAAAAGAGCGACATCCAGATAAGAATCTGGATTTGGGTCAAAAAAATAGTGTTTTGTTTTACTAGGGTTACTACTAGCTTCCCATTTGTTTTATATTGGCAGAAGATTGCATATATAGCTTATTTTCCAAATAAACAAGGGATTAGAAATGCAAAAGTCTTTACTGATTAATGCCGATAAGTGCACTGGTTGCCTCCAGTGCGAAATGGCCTGTAGTTATGAGCATTATGGAATTTTTAATCCTTCTAAATCCCGCATTCGGGTCTTTGATTTTCACAATACGGGAGTAAAAGTACCTTATACCTGCACTCAATGTGATGAGGCATGGTGTCTGAAGGCTTGCCCGGTAGATGCTATTTCCATCGATCTAGTAACGGGCGCAAAAGTAGTCTCTGAGGATACTTGTGTGGGTTGCAAAGTCTGCACCATTGCTTGTCCTTTTGGCACGATTAATTATGTACAAGATACGGGTAAGGTCCAAAAGTGTGACTTGTGTTCTGGTGATCCCGCTTGCGCAACCGCGTGTCCAACTGAAGCGATTACTTTTGTAGATGCTGATTGGACAGGGCTCGATCGCATGCGCGAATGGGCCGATAAGCTTGGTAATCAAGCCAGTACTAACTAATTATTGAATAGGAAAATACTATGTCTTGGGCCGGGAAACTACTGCGCGTTAATTTAACTAAAGGCACTTGCAAGTCTGAGCCTTTGAATATGGAGTGGGCTAAAACCTATTTAGGGTCGCGGGGCTTAGCAACCAAATATTTTGTCGATGAAGTTGATCCAAAGGTTGATCCTTTATCAGCAGAAAATAAAATTATTTGGGCAACTGGGCCGTTAACTGGCACCATGGCCTCGACTGGTGGACGTTTTACTGTGGTCACCAAGGGCCCTTTAACCGGTGCAATTGCTTGCTCTAATTCGGGTGGCTATTTAGGTGCCGAATTAAAAATGGCTGGTTGGGATATGGTTATTTTTGAAGGTAAGTCGCCTAAACCTGTCTATCTATATATTGAGGATGATCGTGCGGAGTTAGTTGATGCCACTGATTTATGGGGCAAGACAGTATGGGAAACCGAGCCAGCGATCAAAATCAAACATCAAGATCCCCAAATTCGGGTGTCTTGCATTGGGCGTGCTGGTGAAAATCAAGTGTATTTTGCCGCTATCGTAAACGACCTACATCGTGCTGCGGGCCGCTCTGGTGTTGGTGCAGTGATGGGCAGCAAGAATTTAAAAGCCCTAGCAGTACGCGGCACCAAAGGCGTTGGTAATATCAAAAATCCTAAAGCCTTTATGGCGGCTGTAAACGCTGGCAAAGCAGTTTTAGCTGGGCATGCTGTAACGGGCCAAGGTTTACCAACCTATGGCACTCAAGTACTAATGAACGTGATTAATGAGGTTGGGGCATTACCCACCCGTAATCACCAGGATGTGCAATTTGATGGTGCAAAAGATATTTCTGCTGAGGCTATGGCAGTTGAGCGCGCCGATGGTAAATCGCATTTAGTAACTACCCAAGCTTGCTTTGCATGCACGATTGCGTGTGGCCGTATTTCACAAATTGATGAGTCGCATTTCACGATTGAGAATAAGCCCCAATATAAAAATACCTCAGGTGGTCTTGAGTATGAGGCTGCCTGGGCTTTAGGCGCAGCTAATGGTGTGAATGATCTGGAGGCATTGCAGTATGCCAATATGATTTGTAACGAAGATGGTTTTGATCCGATTACTTTTGGCGCAACGGTTGGGGCAGTAATGGAAATGTATGAAATGGGCGTCTTAACAAAAGAGCAGCTTGGTATTGAAGCGCCTTTTGGTTCAGTAAAAGCCCTCTGTCACTTTGCTGAAATTACTGCGCAAGGAATTGGCTTTGGCAAGGAAATTGCCTTGGGCTCTGCTCGGTTGACAGCAAAATATGGTCAGCCTGATTTATCGATGAGTGTTAAAGGTCAAGAGTTTCCCGCTTACGATGGGCG
>JBAXGQ010000087.1:0-6228 GCA_037139315.1 Burkholderiaceae bacterium | reverse complement strand
TATTGAATATTTGCTGGCGTGATTCCAGCTGGAAATTGCTTCGGTAAGTAAGCGCGTCCCACATATCCGCCCATCACCCCACCCGATTCAATGACGAGATTGTCATCTTGAAAAAAAATCGCCCGCGGATTGTTTTGCAAGGCAGTGAGGTAGTTTGCATAATAGGCGCCTAAGACCACCTGAAAGTTGGGTAAGGTAGCGCCTTTCCAAGTCACTGCAAAGACATTCCCATTAGTTGCTAAATATTCTTTAATGACTAAATCGGAATTAATGCTTTGTGAGTAAATAGAGTAACCAATTTGTGCTGCTGAAGTCAGCTTCGACCCAAAGGTTTTTTGTCCTTGATTGATGCTGGAAAGATTACCACCTAATTCTGCTTGCGATGCTAGCGGAGCTACCAAAAGAAAAATACTGAAAATAGTCAATAAAGCAGTTTTTATAATTTTCATGGAATTACTTCAAAATGAGATAAAAACAAATCTTAGCCTAAGGAGGGAGCCTCAGGCTAAGATTTTATGCTGAATTTACAACTTATTTCAAATACGGCAATAGATTGGTCAGTTTGGGGTCATCTACGCCATTACTGGGTTCAATTGTAAATTTATACCCACCCCACCATGGTCCAGCAGCCCACCATGTCCAGCCAGCCCAAACATCAGCGTTCGCTTGCATATAGGCCAACATATTGGCAATACCTTGATTACAGGTGGCATTATTACCACCAGCAAATTCCCCTAAAAAGCCTTTCTTGCCGTTAGTCCGCAACCAATTAGTGAAAGTAACTAAGCGTTCGGCTCCAATAGTTGGGCTAACACAAATATCTGAATTACCTGAACTATTCGAGTCAAGATATTGGTGTGCTTCAAACATGATGTTATTGGCAGAGTCTTTAATCGACAACATTGCTACCGCATTTGCTGTACCGTACCAATTTTGGGCCCAACTATGCGCACCAGACCAGCCATTGCCAGGAACCAGAATTACATTATTGGCCCCCACATTACGGATCGCCACAATAGCGGCATTAGCGGCTGCTACCCAAGTCTCAGTTGACATTTCGCTAGGCTCATTCATCAGACCAAATAAGACTGCAGGATTGTTTTTATAGACAGTAGCTAAACGACCCCAAAAGTCAGCAAAGTTAGCGTTGGTAACTGAACTTGCGCCAATAATATTATTTTTGTAGCGCGCATAGTTATGGGGATCTAAAACAACCGTATGGCCTGCTGCAATAGCTTGGTTAACAAAAGTCTGTAACCTATTCAGCTCGGTTGGGTCAAGGGCTGCATTTAAAGTGGGTTGCAAACGCTCCCACCGGAATGGCAGGCGAATGACATTCATCCCTTTGCTTTTAAAGTAAGTCGCTTCGGCATTGGTTGGGTAGGTGTAATCAACTCCAAAAGTGCCAGGTAAATTACCTTCACCAAAATCAGCGCCAGCTAAATTAACACCGCGGTATTTAATCGCGCCGGTAGAACCAGATGAATTGGTGGTACACGAAACAGTAACGGTAGTTATATTAGCCGTTACTTTTCCAGCGCCGTTAGAAACGGTACAGGTTTGACCACTTGGTTGTGTGCCGACCGTCACCGCATAGTTAGCGTTCGTGGCTACTAGCGTACTAAACTTAAAAGCGCCATTTGAGCTGAGACTCAGTGTATTGGCGCCATTGTTATTTAAAGATACTGTTAGGCCAGCATTTAAGCCGCTTAGCGTGCCGCCAACACTATACGAGCCGCTAACTACGGGTGAACTAGAAACCGTAAAGAGGGCTGCTTCGTTCACCGTATTGTTGTCGGTTACGTTAATTGCTGGGGCACTAAAGCTGACGTTTGCCGGCAAAGCGCTACTAGCAACAGTTAGGGTGTAAGCACCTGTAGCAAGTCGAGTGAAATTGCTATTTGTAATGACAGTGCCAGCATTATTATTATCAATCGTAGCAACCGTAGAAGAATAGCTATTGGGCCCGCTAAGCACCACTGGAATATTGCAAGTGGTACCGCTCACACAAACCGTTTTTAATGCTGTGGCATCAATACTAAAGGCAATCGAGCCGCCGGTTGGCGTCACTGGAGTACTTCCCCCTCCATTCACGCTATAACTGATTGCGCCTGGCGTAGTGCCATTGGGGTTGTAGCCATAAAATACAGTGGCCGAAGTGTTGGGTTGAATCGTCCCAGTTGTGTTTAAGGTTAAGGTGACCGTATCTTTACTACCGGCCACACTGTTCGTAATAAATGTCCCTGTAGATTGGGCCCAATAGATGGGTGGCGGAAAATATAAGCCATTGATCGAGTCCATCTGAAACTTAGAGGCTACTAAAGCAGTTCCACTACTAGCAATTTGAATTTGTACGCCACTAGCGCTTTGGCTAGTTGTGCAAGTATTGGTGACATTAAAAGAGCCGTTGGTCCACCATTGACCTAGATTGGTACTCGGGGCAGTAATGCTGAAACAGCTATTACTTGCCGCTGCAGAAACCGCTGATACTGAGGTAGGGGATGCGGAATTTCCCGTTGACGCTGAACCCATGTCGCCTCCGCCACAAGCAACCAGGAATATCGAGGCTGCCATAGACATCAAAAGACCGATTGTTTTTTTCATGATTTTTCCCTTAGAAAATTGATGCTAGCCTCGAATTTACCTACAATTTTGCGAGTTTTAGCGCTTTTCTGGTTCACTTTTCATTTTTTTTTGATGACCTGAGACCCAATATTTATAGGGCCCTCATCCTATCTCTGCACTAATCTGCATCATGTTCATCTTCAGTTATGCGTAATTTTGGTTATGATGGCTCAATATGAAAGAAATCCAGGAATTTGAGTACAAAAAATCACTTCAGTTGCGCGCTGAAAAAACCTTTGTCGATATTACTCAGGCTACTGATGACTTGATGCAAAAAGATGAAGGGAAATTGCCGACGGCAAGAGAGCTGGCCTCCAAATCAGGATATTCGATTGGCACCTTCTATCGTTACTTTGGCACACTCAATTCACTATTTGCCTTTATTTTTATTGATCGCCATTTGCGTAAGGTAGCACTAGAGTCTGAAGCGATTATTCGGCAATTTAGTCCTCATGATGAGATCAGCACAGTGATAAATACCATTGTTGACGCAGCGTTTAAGCGACTACAGAAAAAAAAGCATACGCCTAAAAAATATAAGTTACTGATGCGACTTTTATTAAAGGTCTCTAAAAAGCCCGAAGAATTAAATAGAGTGATAGATTCAGTCATTCCCGCCTTGCTTCAGTTTGCGCGCGAAAACGTAACCGATACCTGCAGAATCATGAGTGAAAATGAATGCCGTTTAGCGCTGAGGGCATTTCAGGCTGTGATGCGCAGTCCATTTTTAGAGGATGACCCGATCGCAGGTACAGCAGAGCATAAAAAATATGCTTGTGAGTTTGGGATTGCTTTATTTGGTAAGGCTAAAGGATTACACTAACTAAATACTTTAAATTTCAGTTGCAGAGAAATTCCACCATGTACACGATCTCCAATGGTAGGAATAATAAAAACATTAGCACCCACCCAATCCCCTTCCCAAGTGAGAGCGGGGACTGCTGCAGGAAACCAACCGCCATTATTTGTTGACGAATAACCACTAAAGCCGCCAATCACAGCACCAACTTTAATTGGCCCAATTGCTAGGGGTTGGTAGTAGATGCCAGCATAATTAGAGTAAGCATTATTGCTATTATAAAAACGTCCAGCGGTAAGCGAAGAGACGCTAGAGAAGCGGTACTCAGCCCCCGCACCCCAGTTAGCGCCGTTGAGGTTTTGATCAGTTTGAAAGTGGTATGTGACCATGCCTGGGTTAAGCCATAATTCATTTTTTGCGCTTGGCTCTATTAGGCTAATGAAACTATCATTTTGTGCATAAACAGCATTGCTAGCAAGTAGCCCACTGATGGTGGCGCAGCATGCGGTAAAGCGCAATAAGCTTGTCATGTAAGCAATCTATTTTGATAGTTCTATTTTGGGGGTGGTATTGGGTTCCGTGCGCGCTTTTGGTAAGTTTGCTGGGTTGCTCGGGCCACCGACCTTATTATTGACTTGCTTATCTTTGCTGGTTTTATTTAAGCTAAAGTTGAGTCGCTTCCCTTGATAGAGTAGGGTGGCTGTATCTGGCGTAATTGTTTGCAACAATAAACCTTTTCCCACACTTTCACCAACTGCAATTGCGCCTGAAGGCTTGCCATCTATTTCAAAGAGCGCGAAGCCTTCCAGCAAGCCATCTTTATTTTTATTCGTTACCACTACCCCACGTAAAATAATATTTTCTGTGGCTACGGGTTTGCTACCAAAAAGTGCATAACTCTCAGTAATATCTTGGTTGCTATATAGAATTGCACCTTTTGCGTTTCTGTTGAGCGTGTCTGGCGGGCTGGGAATTTGTGCCAAATGCATTAACCAATAAGTTGTAGAGGCTAAAGTTACAAGCATGCCTAAATAGGTCAAACTTTGAATAATAGGGCTTGGTTTGAGGTAATTGTTTACCAGGCGATTTAGTTGCAAAAAAATACTAGCTGTATTTAAGTCAGAATTAAGACCACTTTTAGCAAGCCTATTTTTACTTGCGACAAGGCTTTGCTGCAAGGAGCTCGTTAAAGACTCCAAGCGTTCAGACAAAGATAGGGAATGATCCTTGTCGACATGGCCTTTAGCGCTCTCTGAGCGTTTTCTTAGGCGCTCTTGTAAACGGTGCAAAAATTCGCTCAAAATAGAATTAATCCTTATAATATTCAATCAGTTTAATTGATTGAGAGAGCCATTTGAAAGTCCTAGTCGAACCATCCCAAGTGCTAATCAACAAAAGCCTAAGTCAGGTGCGTTCTGGTGTGCAAAAGCGCGATGCAGGATTTACTTTAATTGAAATTATGGTTGTTATTGCCATTATCGGTATTTTGGCAACCTTAATTGTGCCCCGCATTATGGGGCGTCCCGATGAAGCACGGGTAACCGCTGCCAAGCACGATATTGGCACCTTATCCCAAGCCCTAAAGCTCTATCGTTTAGATATTGGGCGCTATCCCACTACCGAGCAGGGTCTTAAGGCGCTGGTTACACGGCCCAGCGCAGAACCCGTTCCGCAAAATTGGAAAACCGGCGGATATTTAGATTTATTGCCCAATGACCCTTGGGGGCATCCCTACCAGTACAGTAACCCTGGCACCAAAGGTGAAGTTGATATTTTGAGTTATGGGGCGGACAACAAGCCGGGCGGAACCGGAACCGATGCGGATATTGGGAATTGGTAAAAAAAGGTGGGGCTTAATTAAGGGTTCTCACACAGAGAGTGGCTTCACCTTAATCGAGCTGTTGCTAGCCCTCACTATTGTGGCTGTGATGTTGGGGATTGCAGTCTTAGCGATTCCAAATCATGATGAGCGCTATTGGCGCGATAACCTTGATCAATTAGTTGCCTCACTTAATGCAGCTCAGGATGAAAGTTTGATGAGCGGCTCTTCCATGTTGGCGCAAATTGATGAAACGGGTTGGCGTTTTAGCCGCCCCCTGAATGTAAATCCAATGGCCGAAGCGAATCCGCCTGCCACATTTATTCCTGATGCTTATAAGGCTAAGGTCTGGGCTAAAACCGTGATCGTTAGTCCAACGCAACTCACTTTAGGCACCGAGTCCGTCAGCACAACAATGCGGATACCGATTCAACAAGATAAGCGTTTTGCAACTCTAGTGCGCGCAAGCAATGGACGGTTTAGTTGGGTGTCACCATGAGCATTCAACGAACACAAAGTCGCAATGGTTTTGTTTTGGTAGAAGTACTGGTGGGTTTAATTATTTTAAGTGTGGCTTTAATTACTGCTTTGCGTGCAGTAGCGTATAGCGCAGATACCCAATTAGCTCTTTCGCAGAGAACCATGGCATTGTGGAGTGCTGACGATGCCCTCAATGAAATTCGAATAAAAAAGATTTGGCCCGAATTGGGAACTAGCTCATTTAGTTGCCCGCAATTATCAATAGTCTTAGTTTGCCAGCGAAAAGTGTTGGCCACTCCAAATCCTGCATTTCGGCGTGTTGAGGTTACAGTTTACTTAGCTAGTCAAGGAAGTAACACTGAACCAAATGGTCCGCGTTTAGCTTGGCTGGTTACCGTAGTACCCAATCCAACTGGTGGTGTTTTATGAGTACGCGCCGTATTGACGCCGGCTTTACTTTAGTTGAGGTCTTAGTGGCGTTAATTATTATGGCCGTGGTTGGCTT
>JBAXGQ010000086.1:0-6282 GCA_037139315.1 Burkholderiaceae bacterium | reverse complement strand
GAAGTTTCACTTCAAGAATGCCATCCTGACGTTTCATTTTGATGGTTTGATATTTTTCGGCGTATTCGCTTAACTTAGTCATTATTATTTTCTCTATTTTTATAAAGCAGGCTTAATTCCAGTAGCTTTAATAATTTCTCCCCAGCGCACAGTATCAGCTTTCATTAGAGCGCCAAAATCAGCCCTAGAATCTCCACCAGGCAATAGTGCTTGCGGGGTAAGAACTTCATCAATAAACGTTTTATTCTTGAGAATTTCAACAATATCTTGATGGATTTTATTGAGTGCTGTTGATGGTGATCCGGCTGTTGCAACCATACCAAACCAAACATTAATTGCAAATCCAGGAACCCCTGATTCGGCAACGGTAGGTAAGTCTGGCCTAAAAGGCAGTCGTTTATCGGTTGCGGCAGCGAGGATTTTAATTTTCCCCGATTTTTCATGCTGTTCAAAGGCGCCTAGTGTGCCAACATAGAGATCTACTTGCCCCCCAATTAAATCAGTAATAATTTGCGCAGTGCCTTTATAAGGAACATGGAGTAACTTAGTGCCCGTTAGCTTTTGGAAGTCTTCCATAGCGACATGCGGATAAGACCCATTTCCAAGAGAGGCGTAGGGGGTATCAGGGTGAGCTTTTAAATAAGCAATTAACTCTTTAATATTGTTAGCTGGAATTTTGGTCGAGATAACAATGATGGGTGCTTGACGTGCGACTAAGGTAATGGGCGCAAAATCTTTTAAGGGTGAGTAATTAATGTTGGGATATAAGTTAGGTAAAATTACATAAGGAGCGCTATCTGAAATCATTAGGGTATAGCCGTCCGGTGGTGCTTTAGCTACAGCTTCAGCACCAATCATGCCAGATGCACCGCCTTTGTTATCCACTAGTACAGGCTTGCCCCATTTTTTTGCCAGCTGAATTGCGATACTTCTTGCTAAGGCATCAGTCGCACCACCTGGCGTATATGGGACCACAATTTTTACTGGTTTATCTGGGTAAGTTTGTGCGAGTACCCATGATGGGGATATAAAAATTAAACTAGCAACGAGAATTTTTTTAATCATATTTTGACCCAGTTAATATTGCGTCCATAGATCTGCTGGATTAACCCAAAAACTTGGGCTCTTCTAATCCCTGAATGCCGGCGTTAACTGCGAGTAAACATCCTGCTAAGGGCTGTTGAGCTAGCTCTTTTTCTTTCATCCGACGGCGTGCGGTAGTAATGTACAAAGTATCTAAATTAGGACCGCCAAAGCATAAACTAGTTACTCGTCGCACTGGAAGATTAATGACAGTATCAATTCTGCCCCTGGGGTCGTAACGAGTGACGCACCAGCCATCCATATTGGCACTCCAAAAGCAGCCATCTGCATCCACTGTAGAGCCATCACACATACCTCGACCGAGCGGGACATCAGCAAAATGGCGGCGATTATAAATAGCGCCATCGGTTGAATCGTAATCGAACACGTCGATTCGGCAACTAAAAGAATCTGTGAAATACATTAAGCGATTATCGGGGCTAAAGCTGATACCGTTGATACAGGTGATACCTTCCATGATGAGGTTTGCTTTAAGATCTGCATCCAGGCGCCAAAGCCTCCCGCGCGGGGTATATGCACTAGCCTGAACAGTGCCAGTCCAAAAGCGGCCATGCCGGTCTACTTTGCCATCATTAAAACGATTTCCAGGTCGATCAGCATCTGGTTTGACAATTTCAGTTAATGCACCATTATCTGGATTGAAAAAATACAGGCCCGAGCGCATGCCAACAACGAGACCCCCTTTTTGACGCAAGCCAATTGAGCCAATTTCTTCAGTCATTTGCCAGCTTTGTTTTTTGTTTGTACTGGGATCAAGTCTATGAATAAACATCCCTATACCGTCTACCCACCAGAGTAGCTGTTTATCTTTATCCCAAATCAGCGATTCACCCAGGATATCGTGATTAGAGTCGATAATATCGATATCCGATCCAACCATATCTATCGGTCGAGTTTTAGCATTAACGGTCATGGATACCCCTTGAATACATTGCTTGTATTAAATGATTTTACGACACCTCGAGTATATTAAACGGTTACGAGAACTATCGTTTTTTAATTGCTTTAAAAATCATTGATAAAAAGAGGAAAGTTAGTGCAATTTAAGCTAAATCTAAAAAAATTAATTTTGTGCGCTTTACTGGGTGTTACATATTTAGGTGGCGCGTTTGCCCAGGGCGATGTATTTCCCTCTAAAAGCATCAAGGTTATTGTGCCATTTCCTCCTGGAGGAGGAACCGATACGCTGATGCGCATCATTACGCCCCCATTATCAGAGATTTGGAAGCAATCGATCGTGATTGAAAATCGCCCAGGCGCTTCTGGTGCAGTTGGGGCTGAGGCGGTGATCAGAGCGCCCGCAGATGGACATACCTTATTGGTTGCTACTACCGCCTTACCAGATCGCTTGGTTAATCAATTAGCGCCGATTAGTTTAATTTCTGCCTCACCTTACGTTTTAACAATAAGCCCAGCTTTAAAAATTAATTCAGTGCCACAATTAATTGCTGCCGCAAAAGAAAATCCCGGCTTAATACGCTTTGGTTCATCAGGCCCTGGCTCGGCCTCGCATTTGTCAGGAGAATTATTTAAGGCGGTTGCAGGAGTTGAAATGCTCCATGTGCCTTACAAGGGGACTGGACCAGCCATGACAGATTTATTGGGCGGGCATATTAATGTGATGTTTGCGCCAGCGCAAACAGTCATGCCTCAAGTCACGTCTGGCAATTTAAAGGCCTTAGCAGTAACAAGTGCTAAACGATCGCAGTCAATCCCTAATCTGCCGACAATTGCCGAAGCTGCGCTGCCAACTTATAGCGCAGTGGGCTGGTTTGGTCTTTTTGCCCCACCCAACACCCCCAAGAGCGTGATTACAAAGATAAATACGGATATTGAGAAGGTTCTAAAATTACCTCAAGTGCGGCGAGAAATGTTGGAACGCGGTATAGAGCCATCTGGAGGCTCACCCGAAGAATTTGCTGAACTTGTAAAAACGGATCAACTAAAATGGTCAAAGTTAATTCGAGAAAAAAATATCAAAATTGATTAGCAATTAAATAGGGCAATATGAGATTAATTACTTTTATTCGTGCGGGATCAGTTTCTGCAGAAATTGGTGCGCGTATTCCCCTGGATAGTGGCGATCGTATTTTGCCATTTAGTGATGCCGCTAAGCTCAATAACATTGCGCATTTTCCTGCCGACATGAAAACTTTTCTGGGGGCCGGAGATACATCAATGCAGTTAGCAAAAAATTGGGTAGCAAACTTTCAATCAAATCCAGCTTTATTAAAGTTCACGCTTGATGGCGATGCAATAAGCTATCTTCCACCTATTAGCAATGCGGATAAATTTTTATGTGTCGGCAAGAATTATCGCTCTCATTTAGAGGAGTTAAAGCGTAGCAATTTAATTAAAGAAATGCCTGAGGAGCCCACTTGTTTTGTGAAGTTAAATTCGTGTCTTAGTGCGCATAATGCCAAAGTCGTTAGACCAAAAGGTATTACCCACCTTGACTATGAACCAGAATTGGTTTTTGTCATGGGAAAAAGAGCCTTGAAGGCAAAGGGCGAAGATGCACTTAGCTATATTGCTGGCATAACTATCTTGAATGATTTAACTTGTCGCGATTTACAACTTAGAGAAGTTAAATCGGGCTCACGTTTTTGGACGGGAAAAAATATTCCCGGTTTTGGCCCGCTTGGCCCTGAAATCATTACGCTTGATGAAATTCCCAATGTTTATGACTTATGGATGACGTGCGCCGTTAATGGGCAAGTACGAATGCGGGTCAACACCAGCGAGCAGATATGGAAAATAGCTGATATTTTAGAGCATTTCTCACGCTATATTCCGATAGAGGCTGGTGATTTATTCTCTACGGGTGCGCCTGGCGGGGTAGCAGTGGGCAAGCCAAATGCTGAAGAACTGTACTTAAAACCTGGCGATGTCATTGAGTGTTCAATTGAAGGTGTAGCGACTTTACGTTCCTATATTGTTGATGAGGTTGAGTAAATTTTGCACAAATATTTCTAAAGGATTCATGATGAATAAAAATATAAAGAAGGTTTTCTTTCTCGTATCCATCACATTAGTTTTGTTCTTCAATAAGAATCTTTACGCCCAAGCAGATTATCCAAATCGTCCCGTTAAAATGATTGTCGGCTTTCCAGCTGGGGGCGCTGTTGATGGAGCAGGGCGAATGATGGCCCAAATTTTACAAAAAGCCTTTAATCAAACTTTTATCATTGAAAATCGTCCTGGTGTAGGCGGGATGCTAGCAATGCAAGAGGTTGCTCGGGCGGCACCAGATGGCTATACCCTAGCAGTTGGTTCTGCGGGCCCCTTAACAGTAAGCCCATCTATATTTAAAAAAGCCAATTTTGATCCTCGGCAGTCTTTAGCGCCGGTCATTTGGTTTGTTAATAATCCTGGCATTGTGGTAATTCGTAAAGATTTACCAGCAAATAGCATTGCCGAGTTAGTTAAGTTATCAAAAACCAAAGAACTGAATATGGCCTCTGCCGGCACTGGTAGCGTATTACATTTAATGGGGGAATATTTTCAAGAGCGGATGGGGGTTAAATGGGTGCATGTTCCCTATAAGGGTAGCGGCCCAGCATTAACGGATATGGTTGCAGGTCGAACTGATGTTGCTCTCGAATTAGTACCCTCTGCTGCTCCTTTTGTTAAGGCAGGGCAGTTGCGTGCCTTAGCGATTACCTCCAGCAAGCGTTTAAATGCATTGCCTGATGTGCCAACCTTAGGAGAGCTTGGCTATAGCGGTCTAGATATGGGGTCCTGGATGGCATTATTGGCGCCTAAGGGAACTTCTGCTGAAATCATTAATAAATTAAATCAAGCGCTGAACGAGGCGATGAAAAATCCCGAACTGATCCAAAAGGTGAATGCTGGGGGCGGTGAATTAGTCGGTGGCACCCCCCAGGATCTAACCAATCAGATGAATAAAGAGATTCCACGTTGGGCAGCCATTATTGAGCGACTGAATATTCAACCCGACTAACAGTGTTTTACTTTCATTAGGAAAATCGATGGCAAAGCAAGAAATTTCAACAACGAATATTAAAAAACCAGGCGGACACTTCTCGCAGGCAACAGTAGTGGAGGCTAAAGGTAGATTAGTCTTTATCTCGGGTATGACTGCGCATAAACCCGATGGCACGATTGCGGGAATTGGCGATATGGAAGCGCAAACCCGCCAAGTTTGTGAGAATGTAAAGAACGCGGTTGAGGCAGCAGGCGGTACGATGGCAGATATTTGCCGGGTCGATGTCTATGTGATTGGCATGGAGCATTTTGATGTCATTCATAAGGTACGACGTGAATATTTTAAAGCGCCATTACCTGCGTCGACGATGGTAGAAATATCACGCTTTGTATCACTAGATTACTTAATTGAAATGAATGCAATTGCAGTGATTCCATAAAGAAAAATTTGAAAGGCTTTTATGTATTTTTGTACCTTTAATTTAAATGGTAGTTCGCAACTAGGAATGGCTAAAAATTCCCAGTTACAGGCCTTGGTCAATTTAACCGAAATGTGGCCTGAAGCTTTAGCGCCAAGCAATGTGGGTGAATTCATTGCCAAGGGTGATACGGGGCTTGCAATAGCGGCGAAATTACATCAGTCTGCGAATAAATGGATTGATGTTCAAGGTTTGCAGTGGTTGGCCCCGATTCCCAAGCCCCATAAAAATATTTTTTGCGTTGGCCGCAACTATCGCGAGCACATTATTGAAGGCAACATAGCGCAGGGACGCGAGCCGAATTTATTCCCTGAATTCATTGAATTATTTACTAAGGCGCCAACTGCAGTAATTGGGCATGGCGCAACAGTACCACTCCACGCGGGCTTAACTGCCATGCTTGATTATGAAGCTGAGTTAGCCATTGTGATTGGTAAGGGTGGAGTAAATATTACTGAAGACAACGCCAATGACGCTATATTTGGATACACCATTTTGAATGATGTTACTGGTCGAGAAATTCAACGGCGGCATGGCCAATGGTTTAAGGGTAAGAGCCTCGATGGCAGTTGCCCAATTGGCCCTTGGGTTGCTCATAAGTCTGCTATTGCCGATCCGCATCAATTGGCAATTTCCCTAAAAGTCAATGGCGAGCAGAGGCAAAATGGGAATACTTCAACAATGATTTTTACCATCCCGCGAATTATTGCTGAATTATCAGCTGGACTTACTCTGGAGCCAGGAGACATTA
>JBAXGQ010000085.1:0-6609 GCA_037139315.1 Burkholderiaceae bacterium | reverse complement strand
ATTAAATGACTTCATTGCTGTATTTTATGGTTTGGCGGAGAGAGCGGGATTCGAACCCGCGGTAGGTTTAACCCTACGCACGCTTTCCAGGCGTGTGACTTAAACCGCTCATCCATCTCTCCGGAACCCGTAATTCTATACGCTTATCGGAATCCCAAGAGAATGGATGGCACTTCTGGCCTGATCTACTCTCTTTAGATCGTTTCTTTTAGCTGCTCCAAAATAGCCGGATTTTCTAAAGTCGAGGTATCTTGGGTAATCTCCTCACCCTTGGCAATCACCCTAAGTAAACGGCGCATAATTTTGCCGGAGCGAGTTTTAGGCAGATTGTCGCCAAAACGCACATCTTTTGGCTTTGCAATCGGGCCAATTTCTTTGCCAACCCAATTACGTAGCTCAGTGGCAATCATTTTGGCTTGATCACCAGTGGGTCTGCCACCTTTTAACACCACAAAAGCGCAAATCGCCTCACCCGTCATTTCATCAGGGCGTCCTACGACTGCAGCTTCGGCAACCAAAGGGTTGGCCACTAAGCAAGATTCAATCTCCATCGTACCCATGCGATGGCCAGAGACATTAAGTACGTCATCAATCCGCCCAGTAATAGTGAAGTAAGTCGTCTCTTTATGGCGTATCGCGCCATCACCCGCTAAATACAAAGTGCCCCCCAACTCTTCTGGGAAGTAGGCTTTGACAAAACGGTTGGGGTCGCCCCAAATCGTGCGAATCATCGCAGGCCATGGACGTTTTACGACCAAAATTCCACCGTGGCCATTAGGTACATCATGACCCGCCTCATCCACAATCGCCGCCATAATGCCAGGCAATGGCAAAGTGCATGACCCTGGCACCATGGGTGTTGCGCCCGGCAATGGCGAAATCATATGGCCACCGGTTTCGGTTTGCCAGAAGGTGTCAGTAATCGGGCAACGCGCACCACCGACTTGTTCGTAGTACCACATCCATGCCTCAGGATTAATCGGCTCGCCAACTGAACCCAATAAGCGCAGTGACGTTAAGTCATATTTATTCGGATGAATTTTCTCATCCCCACTTGCCGCTTTAATTAAAGAGCGAATTGCGGTTGGGGCAGTATAAAAAATACTCACTTTATGTTTTTGAATCATTTCCCAAAAACGGCCACCATTAGGATAAGTAGGAACGCCCTCAAATACAATCTCAGTAGCACCTACCGCTAATGGGCCATAAGTAATATAGGAATGTCCTGTCACCCAACCGATATCAGCGGTACACCAAAAAATATCATTTGGCTTAATATCAAAAGTCCATTTCATTGTGAGAATTGCCCACAACAAATAACCACCAGTAGAGTGTTGAACTCCTTTGGGTTTACCAGTTGAGCCCGAGGTATAGAGAACAAACAAGGGATGTTCTGCGCCAACCCATTCAGGTTCACAGGTAGTGGGTTGACCGGCCATCGCATCATGCAACCAGGTATCGCGCCCAGCCTGCATGGGAATGGTTCTACCAGTGCGTTTATAAACTATGACATTTTTTACTTTTTCACAATCACCCAATGCCAGTGCTTCGTCAACAATGACTTTTAAGGGCAACTCTTTACCGCCACGCATTTGCTCATCAGCAGTAATCACCGCGACTGCACCCACATCAACAATGCGTTCTTGTAATGATTTTGCTGAGAAACCACCGAATACCACCGAATGTGTTGCACCAATTCGGGCGCAAGCTTGCATTGCAATAATGCCTTCGATAGACATCGACATATAAATAATGACGCGATCACCAGATTGAATTCCCATCTTGCGTAATGCATTAGCAAGTTGGCAGACTCGTCCGAGTAAATCCTCGTAACTTACTTTCGTAACAGTACTATCATCGGCTTCAAAAATAATCGCTGTTTTTTTACCATCGCCTTTTTCAATGTTGCGATCGAGGCAATTATAAGAAGCGTTGGTTAAGCCATCCTCAAACCATTTATAAAATGGTGCTTTTGATTCATCAAGGATTTTAGTAAACGGTTTTTTCCAATATAAATTTTCTTTTGCTAAACGAGCCCAAAATCCCTCGTAATCTGCATCAGCCTCAGCACATAATTTCTGATAGGCAGCCATACCGGAAATTGCCGCATTTTTGGCAAAATCGACTGGTGGGTGAAAAACGCGGCTTTCATTACTCATTGCTTCCATTGGTGCGGCCATAGTTGCATTACCCCTAAAAAAACTCAGATGAATTAGTACTAGTTTTTGTACTATTAATAGCTATTGTATAAATAAAGCAAAATACCTTGAATTCTGGCTTATATAGACCCTCGAAGATAATTCAAATCAATTTAGTTTTGCCCTATGGCAAACCCTTAAAATAGAGAATTAGTAATAATTACACCCTAATTTAGACCCTAAACTATGACTAATATCAAGCAAGCCGACCTCATTAAAAGCGTTGCCGATGCGTTTCAGTTCATTTCCTACCTGCATCCCAAGGACTTCATTCAGGCAATGGGAAGGGCTTATGAGCTCGAAAAGGGTGAGGCGGCTAAGGATGCCATTGCCCAAATTCTCACCAATAGCAAGATGTGTGCTTTGGGAAAACGCCCCATTTGTCAAGATACGGGTATTGCCGTGGTCTTTATTAAGGTGGGCATGAATGTGCAATGGTCTGATGCCACGATGAGCGTTAGCGACATGATTAATGAGGGCGTACGCCAGGCCTATTTGAATGCCGACAATCCATTGCGTGCTTCAGTCCTCAGCGACCCGGCAGGTAAACGTAAAAATACCGGCGATAACACGCCTGCTGTTATCCATTATGAAATCGTCCCAGGCGATGGTGTTGAAGTCACCTGCGCGGCAAAAGGTGGCGGTTCTGAAAACAAAGCAAAGTTTGTGATGTTAAATCCTTCAGACTCCATCGTCGATTGGGTAATAAAAACGGTGCCCTCAATGGGCGCTGGGTGGTGCCCCCCAGGGATCTTGGGCATTGGCATTGGCGGCACTCCCGAAAAAGCCATGGTCTTAGCAAAAGAATCATTAATGGGTCCGGTTGACATTCAAGAATTAATTGCCCGTGGACCCAAAAATCGTACTGAAGAATTACGGCTTGAAATTTATAAGCAGGTAAATAATTTAGGTATTGGTGCGCAAGGGTTGGGCGGTTTAACCACGGTGCTTGATGTGAAAATTTTAGAGTACCCCACCCATGCTGCTTCTTTACCGGTAGCGATGATTCCCAATTGCGCAGCAACTCGGCACATTCATTTTCATTTAGATGGCAGCGGTCCAGCTATTTTAGAGGCGCCCGCCCTCTCGGATTGGCCAGATGTTTTGTGGGTGCCAGATATTGAAAAATCCAATCGCATCAATCTAGATACCCTTACCGCTGCAGAAGTGGCGAGCTGGAAACCGGGTCAAACTTTATTACTCAATGGCAAAATTTTGACGGGTCGCGATGCGGCCCATAAACGCATTCAAGATATGCTGGCAAAAGGCGAACCTTTACCGGTGAGCTTTAAAAACCGCGTCATTTATTACGTTGGTCCTGTCGATCCCGTGCGCGATGAGGCAGTTGGTCCCGCTGGCCCGACAACCTCAACCCGGATGGATAAATTTACCGAAATGATGCTCAGTCAAACTGGCTTAATTGCGATGATAGGTAAAGCAGAACGTGGGCCAGTGGCGATTGAGGCGATTAAAAAACACAAATCGGCTTACTTAATGGCAGTAGGCGGCGCAGCCTATTTAGTCTCTAAGGCAATTAAACATGCAAAAGTGGTTGGCTTTGCCGACCTCGGCATGGAGGCGATTTATGAGTTCGATGTTGAAGATATGCCCGTGACAGTTGCCGTTGACTCTACTGGGGTGTCAATGCATAAGGCAGGTCCACTTCACTGGCAGACCCGTATCGGCTTAATTCCGATTACCGAACTGCATGATGCAGCCGAGTCGCATTAAACCCTAAGCACAGAGATTATTTTCAGTGGCGCTGATTGGCGTATTCGATTCTGGTGTGGGCGGGCTATCGATCTTGGATGAAGCACTTAGGCAATTACCCCAAGATAATTTTATTTATTTAGCCGACTCAGCTAATGCACCTTATGGCGAAAAATCAGCCGATTGGATTACGCTGCGGAGCCTTGATCTGTGCCGCTATTTAGTCGCGCAAGGCTGTGAAGCGGTTGTAGTTGCCTGTAATACCGCGACCGCTGAAGCAATTGCACAAATTCGGCTAGCTTTGCCACAAATTCCGATTATCGGTGTCGAGCCAGGTATTAAGCCTGCAGCGATGCAAACCCAAAATGGCATTGTCGGAGTGTTGGCAACTCAAGCTACCTTAAATAGCGACAAATTTAACGCCCTACTCGCAACCTTACCCGGGAATTGTCAATTTATAAAACAAGCAGGCGCTGGCTTGGTACCCCTCATTGAAGCCGGTCAAATTGATAGTGTTGCTACCTTAACCCTGCTTGAGCAGCACCTTACGCCCATTCGTGTAGCAGGTGCTGATACTTTAGTATTGGGCTGCACCCATTATCCTTTTTTAAGTCCATTAATTCGCAAAATAATTGGTAATAAAATTAATTTAATTGATACCGGTGACGCAGTTATCAAACAACTAGCGCGACAATTATTATTGCAAATGCCAAGCCGTAATAGCGCTAATCAAGTCGATGATGCGCACAAAGGTAGGCTTACCCTGATTACTTCGGGTGATTGCAATAAACTCCTCCATATGAGCGAACAACTACTCCAGTCGCCATTGCACCAGCGCCAAGTCAGTGCGCAACAGCTACTGGTGCAATAAATAGACTCTATGAGCGCCTCTACAAATCCCTCGCCCAAGCGCCGCTTTTTTCTCATTAGTCGTACTGAGTGGATCATCATTGGGATAGTGGTGTTGGTGCACGTATTATTTTTTGTTGTGCCCTACCTTGAATTCCCTTACGAAAAAAAAGCGCCGCCCGATGACACTCGAGTTATGGCTAATTTAGTCAGTCCTGAGCCGACTAAAGCCGACACCCCCAAACCACCTGCTCCACAACCTAAGCCCAAAAAGGAAGAGCAAGCAAAAAAACCCGTTGAGCCCAAAACTGCAGAAGCGCCATCACCAAAACAAGCCGAACCACCTCCGCCCACCCCTCCAAATAAGGCTGCCGACTCACCTATATCAAATGCCGCTGTAGCTCCATCGTCCAGCGGAGGGGCAAGCGGTACGCCGATTCAGACTGATATTGGTAAACTAGTTGTTTTATACCAACCCGACGCCGATCCGTATTACCCCTCATTTTCTAAACGAGCAGGTGAACAAGGTGCAGTGGTTGTAAGACTCATTATTAACGAAAGCGGGGAAGTCTACGAAGTAGCCTTATTACAATCGAGCACTTTTCAACGCTTAGACCGGGCTGCAATCGAAATTGGTCGGCGTTATCGCTTCAAACCTTTTTTAGTGAATGGCGCTCCAGTAAAAATTTCGACTAACTTATTAATTAAATTTAACTTAAAGTAATCAATACTATGAATACTGCATTTGGCATGGCAAATCTGTGGCTTGAGGGCGATGCAATTACGCGCTTTGTGGCGATTCTATTAATCACCCTCTCGATCATCACTTGGGTTATTTTATTATCGCGCTACTGGAGTTTGCGCAAATTAGGTCAAGTCAAACTACAAACCGAACAATTTTGGCGTGCTACTTCGTTCGAAGATGGGCTTAATAGCTTTACTGATCCGGCCTTCAACCCTTATTACTTTATCGCTAAAGGCGGCGCAAATGCCTCGACCCACCATCAAAACCAAATGTCGAGCCGCCGTGAATTACTACAAACCTTAAATTATTCTGAATGGATGGCCCGCTCAATCAAGACTAGCGTTGATCGCTGCGCCGGACAACTGCAAAAGGGTCTCACTTTTCTCGGTTCAACTGGAGCAGTTGCTCCATTTATTGGTCTCTTTGGTACGGTTTGGGGTATCTATCATGCCCTCATTGCTATTAGCAGCTCTGGTAGTGCACAGCTCGATCAGGTAGCGGGCCCCATTGGCGAATCGCTCATCATGACTGCGCTTGGTTTAGCAGTGGCTATACCTGCGGTCTTGGGCTTTAACGCCATTAATCGGGCCAATAAATTAGTCATGGCTGACCTCAATCGATTTGGTAATGATTTACTGGCTTACTTTGTTACCGGCGCGCGTGTTATTAACCCTGAAATCGAAGCCTAATCATGTCATTTAATCAACTCTCCAACGAGGATGATGATTCCAGCATCATGGCAGAAATTAATATGACGCCGATGGTCGACATCATGCTAGTGTTGTTGATCATTTTTATTATTACCCTGCCTGTGATCCAGCAGGCTGTAAAAGTTGAGTTACCGAAAGCCAATAGTGTTCGTAATGAAATTAAGCCTGAGTCAGTTCAGCTCACCATTAATGCGACCGGACAAATTTTTTGGAATAGCGCACCTATCGACCTAAAAACCTTTACAGGCTACGCTGAAAATGCTGCGAAGAAAGAGCCTCAGCCTGAAATTAATTTACGTGCAGATAAAGCGGTGCGCTATGAAAATGTTGCCCAGGTCTTAGCTGCCTCGCGACGCGCGGGCTTGACTAAATTAGGGTTTGTAACTGAGCCTGATTA
>JBAXGQ010000084.1:0-6857 GCA_037139315.1 Burkholderiaceae bacterium | reverse complement strand
TTATTTATCCAACTTCACAGTCACACCACTAGCACTCAAATTCAATTGAATGCCTTGCGAAGTGCTGGTTAAGCGCATGATTACGCCATTTTCATTCTTTAATACAGAGCCGCCAACGCCGCCGCCCAAAGTAATGCTGCCATCTAATTTTGTAAAGGTGCCAGCAAATTTAGAAATATCGTTTAAGTCATACACTTCGCCAACAGCGGAAAGTTTAGAGACGCCAATGTTTGCACCCAAACTAATTCCTGTTATTTTGAATGGATATTGCTTGCCTTTATAGGTCAAAACGCCACCACCAGTGCTACCGCCAACGATTAAAGCGAACTGAGTTTCATTAATAGTTACCGAACCAGAAGGCGCTTTTGCCGCATCTGCAGCCATTAGGCTCGTGCTGATTACCGCAAAGCCAAGAAAAAGGGCGCTCACATATTTACGTAAATTCATTTACATACTCCAATAATTTAAAGGGCCTTAAAATAGAAGGCTAAATTGTTATAAAAATTACATTAATAAGACTATTCGATATTCTAATTCTTACTATAATAAGAGCTTACACCAAATAAATAGCTGCTTATAGCTACTGCACTATTATTACACTATAGGCCCTATCTATTTGAATTGTTATGTAATGCGAGCTTCTTAAATTAACACTTTATGTCGCTATTTAATACCTAAGGGAATCATATGAGCAACCGCACAATCATCATCATCGTACTTATTTTAATTGGCCTTACTGGCTGGCTTATGATTAAAGGAGATGGCAATATTGATATGGGTGGCGAAAAGCATGGTGCTGAGGCTATTCATGTCGAAGAGGCAAAAAAAGAGGTGCAACCTGCTGCTGTACCAGCTGCTCCACCTGCTGCCGAAGCTAAGAAATAAACTTGAAATTATTACGCCTTTATCGATACTGGCGTGAAAAATTAGAGATTGATGAAAATCCTAGAATTACTAACATAAACGCAAAGATATATTCCTGCGTTGTGTTTAGTAATTCAGGGACTGCAGGTACTAAAAGTGTAACGAGGGTAGCCACAAGAGTTGCCCCAAGCACATACCAATAATCTTTCATAAAGATGCCAATGGAAATGGCGATAACAACCAAAATGATATTGCCGGTTAACTGATCAACTTGCTTAAAAATTTGCAGGATGATTGGCACATTTAAGGTTCTGCCCAAGACAAATAAAATGAGCAAACTACCGAGGCCGAGCAAATTAGGAATAATATTTTTAATGGGCATTTGTCTATTTTCTTAGGGCTTACAGAAACTCATTTTAGTTATCTTGCCTGCGATATATCTGTTTTATAAATTATAGTATTACCATTATGCCGAACTTTCCTTTTGAACTGCTCATTTCGTATTTAGTTTGTTATTACTTTATGGCACAGCAAATTAGTCATGCCCTTAAGAATTATCATCAGGGTATTCCCGAGAGAATTGCAGAAAATGATTTAGTTGCTCGCCTAGGTGATAAGCGAGGACGAAAGCTGGCGCGCGACTTAGCGCTTTTCTTTAAATATCTCTTTCCCAGTTATGTCGTCATTGAGGCGCTCATTGGTATCGCCTATCTTCTTATTTTAGGAATTACCAAAGGATGGCTATTGCCGCTATTACTTTATGGAATAGGTTTGGCGATGCAATTTTGTATTCTTAAATTAGACTCGCGTTTTCCTGCGCCCAATCGGGCTTGGATTATGAGCTTAGTGGGCTTGCTAGTATTGCCGCTGACGCTGACTTATATGATGCGCTTTATTTATTAAGCCCCTGCCGGCCCAACTAATCGCCCACCACGACAAATGGGGCCCAAAATAAAGGGTGGGCGTAACTGTATTTCATTGTTGCTCCCTCTTTAACGCCACCTATATCGATTTGTGCCAACATGGCCTGACGTAATGCCTCTGACTTATTAAGGCCCTGAGTTTGTTGTTGGCGTTTGAATAAATCTGTCATCAATTGCCGAGATGCGACAGAATCTACTGGCCAATTAGATACTAGTAAAGCTTTAGCGCCCGCGAAAAAGAAGGCCCGACCCAAGCCTGAAACAGCTTCACTACCTGAGCCCTCTCCTGCAGCAGTATTACAAGCCGATAAAACTACCCAATCGGCATTAAGTTTTAAGGCAATCACTTTATCCATTGTTAAAAGACCATCATCTTTATCGCCAGTTACATCCGGTGAGGAAAGGGCTAGTGCGGGTTGCGTTAAGCCATTTAGTTCGCCTGGTACCAAACCATGAGTAGAAAACATCACTACTTTGCGATTTGATAAATCCATCGTTGTAACTTGCTTAACCGTTGCTTGCTGATGAAGAAAAATATCACCAGGTTCTGCACCTAATACCTTACCGACCTCTTCAATTTCTTGACTGGTATCGGGTAGTCTAGGTAAGAGCGATAGCTCAGCAGAACTAACTCCCGTAGTTTTGGGTGCACTCCGTAATTTTAATGGCGCTCCTCGCGTGGCAAGCTGAGTTGGCGCAATATTTTTCTTGGCACTTTTTTCTTGCGCCATACTAAAGTATGGATCGCCAAAGCCGATAAAGTTTTTACGATTAGCACTGCCTGCGGGTAAATTACGCAAAGCTGCTAATGCGGTAACTGAGGGAATTTGTGCAATGGCAATATCCCGACTTAACCAAGGAACCGCCTTATATCCAGCAAATGGCACGCCGGCTTTACTGGGCTGGACCGTTGCTTTGGTAACGAGTAAAGCAAGCGGTAATTGGCCTAATTCAGCATGCGGTACAACTAGCATCACTTTTTTACCCTTTAAGCTAGATTCAACGGGGGCCAAAATTTGTTGATACAACTGATACGCCAGGACAATATCAAAAGCAGGGATTTCATCAATGGTAGCCACCCCGGGATCGAGGGCTTTGCGCAATTGAGTAATTTCTTTAGCCATTTGCGCTCTTCCTAAAGGTATTTGCACAAACTGGGGCGGCGTATCTTTACTAATAGACCAAACATAGCCTACGTTTTCTGCAAAATACCAAGAAACTAGGACTTCATCAGGGCGTAAAAGTCGCTGCGTTCCAGCAATTGTGGCCGGCTTTGGCTCAACGAGTTCGGCATATTCAGGGAAACGTTTTTCAATTTCCTTCTTTAAATCCTCGCGCTGCGTTTTAAATTTGTCGATATCTGTGCGAATTTGTACTTGCACCGCAGGTAACTGTTGATCTGGGGCCGAAGATAGTAAGCCGGTAAGCAGTTCAGACAAAGTATTAATACGGCGCTGCATATCTTGCTCTTGACGAGCCAATAGTGCTAATTGAGGATCTTTAATGCTGGCTCGCGCTGCGCTTGCAGTCAGCGCCCTTTGGACGCCACTGCCCCGGGCAATATCAGCAATTTTAAATGCCTCAGCGGCGGCAGCATTAGCCTGTGTTGGATCAGTTTTAAAAATGTGCGCTAACTCAGCGAGGTAATTTTCTAAAATAAAATTCATGCGCTGTAACTGCTTTACGGTACTAGTATCGTTTTCAGCATCATTTCGTGACTGGTCAAGGAGTGTGGGTATGGCGTTTTTATATAGCGCGTTAGCTTCACTCCATTTACCCAGGGCTTGTAAAGCGGTTGCCTCAAATGCACGGACTAAAGCGACTCGCGAAGAATTTTTTATTCCTGCCGCCTCAAAATGACGCAAAATTTCACCTGTCATTTGTGCTGCCTGACTAGCCTTACCCGTTTTTAATAGGGCTAGAACCCAATCTAAGTCGCCACTACGGTAATTTTTAGCTAAATCGGGATCTCGCTTAATGCCCACTACCATTTCGTTAAAAACGGTATCAGCCTGAGCATATTTCCCATCAGCAACTAAGGCCGAGCCTAAAGCCTGTCTAGCTTTAACAATAACTAGAGCATCATCTGGGGCGCCCGACTCCTTGGCAGAATTGAAGGCGGCCTGAGCTAGCAAAACTGCTTCTGCTGTTCGTCCTTGTTCATTAATAATGGCAGCCAAACTTGCCAATGCACGACCTGCGTCTGCAGAGTTGCGCCCAAATTTTTCTAAAGCGAGGGTCAGCGCTTTTCTAGCGTAATATTCAGCATCAGTCAACTTTCTTTGCTGTAATAAGACAGTAGATAAATTAATTTGCCGGTGAATAATCTGCGTTATATAGCCGCGAGAACTATTACCTGCATCTGCAACTTCGCGCAATGAATTTTCGGCAGAATCTACATTATCAATTGAATTACTGACCTTGTTATAGTTTAATTCGAGTAATTGAATGGCCTTACGTAATGAGCGCTCGCTCTCAACCCACTGCGCCTGCGAATTAAAATAAATACCGCGGGCACTCTCAAGCTGAGAATCCCAATAGCTCATTAATTCTAATTTTACGTTTCGAGCATTTTTAAGTCGCTTGATATTGTTTTCGAGATCATCTAAAGTCTGTTTAGATGCCGAGAAATTACCCGCCGTAGCATAATATCCAACCAATAAACGGCCCATTGTCATCCGAATTCCCGATAGGTTTGGGATTGTTGATTTCTGGTAATCCATAGCTTTTTCCAAAGCAGCAATTGCAGCTGTATGCTGTCCCCCCAAGCCCTCTAGTACGCCTAAATTAATTAAATCTTCTACCTGCAACCGAGGATTTTTTGATGGGTATTCATATGCCGCACGCTGCGCATCTTTAATAGCTTTACCAATCATGCCTAAACCTTGGTAGGCTTTTGCCTGTTGAAAATAAAAACGGTTTAATTCTTCTTTGTCTTGCGTATTTGGCGCTTGCTTAGCAATAATTTCTTTATTTTTTGCTACCGTTGCTAAATCAGGCTTGCTTTGTTCTAGCGCCCGTAAAATATCTTTAACGTCACGTGGTGGTGCCTTAATATTTTCGGTATTAATGGATTCATCAGGTGCAGTATTCAGCGTCGTTTGGGCATGAAGGGATAAATGACACCCCAAGATCATCAGCACAATGGTGATCTTAATACCCAATTGAGGCCCCATTCCCATCAGTTTCACTTTATCTCCGTTTTTGCGACCTAGATTATTCTAATTTTTATCTATAACTATCATATTAATCCATTTAACAATTTCATTAATCGACGCGGTAGGCGCCTCTAAATGACTAGCAATGGGCTCATATAATTCATTTTTCGGATTGGGTGGTAATTGGGCCCAGCGCTCTGCTTTAGCGCGTCTCAGAAAAGGATAATCATTAGTTGGCACAATGTACAGTACTGGTATATTGGGTTGTACCCTTTTAAAGGCATTACTAGCATTCATCGCACTATCTTTGCTGTACCAAGAAATATAAGCTTTAGCTGGGGTCAAGGTCGTATAGTCTCCCCTTGAATTTTCATAGTTAGCAAATTCTTCTTTCTGATCACCGCGACCCTCGGCAATTAGTTGGCGCGCATGAGCTAGGGAATTAGCAATTTTGCTTTGATAAAAATCAGAATCGACCCCGCCTGGTGCAATTGCAATAACTCCACCAACTAAATTTTCACCAGCGTAATAAAGCGCGAAAGTACCTCCAAAACTATGTCCCGCTAAAAAAATCGCCTTAGCTCCCTTTTTTTGCAATTGTGTAATCGCTTGGCTTAATTCATCTACACCTTCTTCTGCTGTTACATCAGCCGCCCTTCTTCCAGACCATGGCATCTCTAAGTTGGCTACCTGATAGCCCTTTCTTTCTAATGCAGTTGCCAGCTCGTATACATATCCCGTTGGCTTTCCGCCGCTACCATGCATCACCACGATGCCTATCTGCTTGGCATCAATTTGAGCATTAGCATTGTGAAGGCTTGCAACCAAAACAAAAAATGTAACTATTCTCAATAATTTATGATGAGAGAAAAACCATTTCATGATTTTGTGTATGTGCCCTACTTGGGTAATGGGGTTGCCAACTATTGGATATTGCGCTCTGCAATCACTTGCATGACTAGCGGCAGCATATTTTCTGCCCAAAGTTCGCAACCTGCCCCAGACATATATTTTTTTGCACCTTTTTCCTGAGGGCCAGCTGGGATTGGTCTACTTGCATCGAGTTTAAATTTCCAGTACTTATCATCTAATGGCACATTTTTGGCATAACTGCCATAGTCATAGGCGCCATATTTAGCGACTAATACATCTGTCTTTTGGAGAAATGAGCTATCTGGAGTTAATGATTTCTCCGGCAAGACCACAATTGCCGCAAGATTTTTTTCTTGAGCAAATATCAATACCTTTTCAATGTACTGCAACTGCTGCCATTCGGGATGTTTATATCCTCCGCCGGGTGATACATAAATTATTATTCTTGTTTTTGAATTTACTGACTCCGTTAAGCGCCGAAATAAAAGCGGTAAAAAGTCTTGGCCAGAGGCACCATCAATTACATAGGCATTAAGCCCTTTGGCTTTTAATAAATTCGCTAGATCGGTAGAGAATTTTTTTGCACTAGGCGCTTTAATGCAAGCCTCTATGCTGCCGCCGGTTGAATAAATCTCAAACGCATGTGAAAAAAAGCTGCAGACAAAAAGAGAGATGCTAATAATTATTTTGATCATTACAACCCTTATTTCTTTATATTTATATACTAGAGAAAATCTTTTAACCCCGTATAAACTGAAACAGAAGTTGATACCGCTGCAAATGCTATCCCAGCATATTTATGCAGATTTTTCACTAAATGCTTCAGAGCTGCAGGTGAGAGCTTATCTTCTCCTAGCGCCGCTACAACTGCCATTACCCAAGGGTTCTCGGCGGCTGATTTACTTTTTTTACTTGTGTATGTGATCTTACCAATCAACATTCCAGTTAAAAAACTAAAAGCAATACTTGCGGAGTACGCTAATGATTCGCGCCATTCAAAAAGATTTTGCGGCCAAATGGGTGATTTATCGACCAGGCT
>JBAXGQ010000083.1:0-6916 GCA_037139315.1 Burkholderiaceae bacterium | reverse complement strand
TGGGTAAAGATCCCACCATCACTGGCAACTCGGTATTGCGATTTTTAAAATCAAAACGAATTACGCGCTCTGATACTACGACCGCTTGTTTTACATCGGCATACACCGTACGAAATTGTGGGTTAGCTAACTTACTCATCAGAGTGTCGAAACTATGCTTAACATCAGCCGCCAAAATTGGGCTGCCATCAGAAAAACGGGCTTGCGGACGAAGCCGAAAATTGACCGACATTTTGTCTTTAGCGACAGTGATATCTTCGGCAATAAGCCCATAGGCACTAGAGACTTCATCGGCACTACCCACGGTAAGCGACTCAAACATTAATTGCGCTACGCCTGGCGCTGTTACCCCCCGCAGCGTAAATGGATTGAACTTATCAAAACTCGTGCGCCGGTCGGGATTTGGCAAAGTTAAGGTGCCACCCCGAGGCGCTAGGGGGTTGACATAATCAAAGTGGGGAAACCCCGCAGCATACTTGGGGGTGCCATATTGGGCAATGCCCTCGCTGGCTAAGGCTGCCAGCGGGTTTAAAGACAGGCCTAGGCACACCAGGAGAGAAACCGTGAGGGAGCGAAAAGGGGGATAAAGACGAAGCATATGCAACAATTGTAGATAGCAAACCACATTTGATGCAAAGGAACGAAGATGGGCTTTCTCGCTGGCAAAAAAATTCTCATTACTGGGCTCTTGTCTAACCGCTCCATAGCCTATGGCATCGCCACTGCCTGCAAGCGTGAAGGGGCCGAACTCGCCTTTACCTATGTGGGCGAGCGTTTCAAAGAGCGGGCCGTTGAATTTGCTAAAGAATTCGAAACTAGCCTCATTTTTGACTGTGATGTAAGTAGCGATGAGCAAATTAAAGCCCTTTTTGCTGATTTAGGCAAACATTGGGCCCAATTCGATGGACTAGTCCATGCAATTGGCTTCGCCCCACGCGATGCGATCGCAGGCGAATTTTTGGATGGCTTTACACGTGAAAATTTTCGCATTGCCCATGACATCTCAGCCTATAGCTTTCCCGCCTTAGCTAAAGAAGCGATGCCGCTACTGAGTGCGGATGCCTCGTTACTTACCCTCACCTATTTGGGAGCAATGCGCGCCATCCCTAACTACAACCTCATGGGGCTAGCAAAAGCCTCCTTAGAAGCGTCGGTGCGTTATTTAGCCAGCTGCTTGGGCCCCAAAGGGATTCGCACGAATGGCATATCCGCTGGTCCAATTAAAACGCTAGCAGCATCAGGTATTAAGGACTTTAGCAAACTACTGAATATTGTTGCTAGCTCCGCCCCCTTGCGCCGTAATGTCACCATCGATGATGTCGGCAATACCGCAGCCTTTTTACTTTCTAATTTAGCTAGCGGTATCACTGGTGAAATTATTTATGTCGATTGTGGCTTTAGTCACATCGCCATTGATACAGGATCTGCTTGAAAGCAGTAACACTGCGCGAGGCGCTCGGTTTCTGGCTAAAGCTCGGTTTTATTAGTTTTGGTGGACCCACAGGGCAAATCGCCATCTTGCATCAAGAAGTCGTTGAAAAACGCCACTGGATATCCGAGCGCCGTTTTTTACATGCCCTAAATTACTGCATGGTTTTACCTGGGCCCGAAGCCCAACAACTCGTAACTTATGTTGGCTGGCTCATGCACCGTAATCTAGGCGGAATTTTAGCAGGCAGTTTATTTGTCCTACCCTCCTTATTTATTTTGATTGCGCTTTCGTGGATATACATCCGCTTTGGCCAGGTACCCATCATTGCGGCGATTTTTTTTGGCATTAAGCCAGCCGTCACCGCTATCGTGATTCAAGCAGTTCAGCGCATCGGTTCGCGCGCCCTTAAACATCAAGCGCTCTGGTTTATTGCTGCAGCCTCTTTCATCGCCATCTTTATTTTCAATTTAGCTTTCCCAATAATAATTATTTTGGCTGCAGTAATTGGTATGTGGGGAGGTAAGCGTTATCCCGCAGTATTTGCAATCACAGGTAGTGCCCATGGTAAAAAAGCAGATGGGACAAATATACCGGCTTTAATTGATGATGACACACCAATACCTGAACATGCCCGTTTCAATTTAAAAAAATCCATCATGCACTCCGTTGTTGGTCTTACTCTATGGATTGCGCCAATGGTCTTACTCATTGCGCTATTTGATTGGAAATCACTCTACCCGCAACTAGCGTGGTTTTTTACCAAAGCCGCTCTACTCACTTTTGGTGGCGCCTACGCTGTGCTGCCCTATGTTTATCAAGGTGCAGTCGATCAATACCATTGGCTTACTGCTGGGCAAATGATTGATGGACTCGCCTTAGGAGAAACCACGCCTGGACCCCTCATTATGATTGTGGCCTTCGTTGGTTTCTTAGCGGGCTATGCCCAACATCTTTTTGGCAGTATGAACGCCTTTTGGGCCGGTGCCTTCGCTGCGACTGTGGTCACTTGGTTTACTTTTTTACCGTCTTTCTTGTTTATATTGCTAGGCGCCCCACTCATCGAATCTACCCATGGCAAACTCAGTTTTACAGCACCCCTAACTGCGATCACTGCGGCAGTAGTTGGCGTGATTGCTAATCTTGGACTATTTTTTGCCTACCATGTGTTCTTTCCTCATGGTTTAGCGGGCACAATTTCTTGGTTCAGTATCCTGATCTTTATTGGTTCAGCAATTGCCTTGCTACGCTATAAAAAGGGAGTCATGCCAGTTCTGGGCTGTGCCGCATTAGCAGGATTGGCAAGCTTATTATTACCGTAGCACAATAGCGTATGCGTATCGAACCCACCACCATCGAACACCTGCAAGAATGGGTTGGCAAAACTGAAGTTACCCATGATCAAATCACCGTGGCGCCAATCAATTGCTTGGCTGCCGCACTTGATTACCCCGATCTTATTAATCCAGATGAACCTACTACCGTGGCTTTGCCCGAACTATGGCATTGGCTTTATTTTCTGCCGCATGCTCGCCAAACAGAAATTGGTGCTGATGGTCATCCCCAGCGTGGCGGTTTTTTACCGCCAGTTCCCTTGCCTAGGCGCATGTGGGCAGGTGGGCGCTTAGATTGGCCGAATCCACTTAATCTATTACGTGTCGGCGATCAAATTGAAAAAGTATCTACTATTGAATCAGTTACCCATAAAGCAGGTCGCACTGGTGATCTCATTTTTGTCTTGGTGCGGCATGTCATTTCGAATCAAACAGGTTTAGCGTTAATTGAAGAACATGATATTGTTTATCGCGATTCACCTGGTGTTGACGATAAACCGATTGCCCCAACCCCAGCACCGCAAAATGCGCTCTGGACTAAAACGATTACACCTACTGAGGTGTTGTTGTTCCGTTACTCTGCCCTGACCTTTAATGGCCATCGCATACATTATGATCGACGCTATGTTACGGAGGAGGAAGGTTATCCTGGCTTAATCGTCCATGGCCCACTGATTGCAACCTTACTTGTTGACTTAGTGCGGCAAAGTATTCCCAATTGCACTCTCAAGCATTTCGAGTTCCGTGCCATTCGCCCTACCTTTGACCTAAATCCATTCACTGTTTGTGCAACTCCTGATAGCAGTAATGATCCTAGCGGAAAAACCATTCAGGTTTGGGCACAAGATCATGAAGGTTGGCTGACGATGCAAGCCACTGCAGTTTTAAATTAAATATCACTGCTCTCAACAATGCAAAACTACTCTGCTGAATTAGCCCACTTCGCTGCAAACTTATCTGCTCAGGCAATTCCTGCCAGCGTCATGAATCGCGCCGAGGATTTATTGGTTGATTGGTTTGGTTCTGCGATTGCCGGAAAAGGTGCTCAGCCGGTAGAAATCATTGCCCAATTTGCCCAAGCAATGGGACCCAATGTAATCAATCCACAAGCGCCTTCCGCAGGAACAGCAGAAATTCTATTGACGCGTCAACCTTCCAGCCCTTACTTAGCTGCTATGGCCAATGCCGCCGCCTCACATGTAGCTGAACAAGATGATGTGCATAATGGCTCCGTTTTTCATCCCGCAACCGTGGTCTTTCCGCCAGCACTTGCTTGTGCACAAGCCCTCGGTTGTTCGGGGGAAGAATTACTAGTAGCCGCTGTTGCCGGCTATGAAGTAGGTATTCGAGTAGGTGAATTTTTAGGTCGCTCGCATTACAAAGTTTTTCACACTACGGGTACAGCTGGAACCCTCGCGGCAGCAGCAACAGTAGGCCGACTCCTGAATCTCAATTCGGATCAAATGCTTAATGCTTTTGGTTCTGCGGGCACACAATCAGCCGGACTCTGGGAATTTTTACGCGATGCCGCCGACTCTAAACAATTACATACTGCGCATGCAGCAGCTGCTGGTCTAATGTCAGCCTATCTTGCACAAGCCGGATTTACTGGCGCACAACGTATTTTGGAGGGGCCGCAAGGTTTAGCCGCTGGTATGTCAAGTGATGCTGAGCCGAGCAAACTCATTGATGGCTTAGGTCAGCGTTGGGCCTTAGCTGAAACTAGTTTTAAATATCATGCCTCATGTCGGCATACCCATCCGGCTGCCGATGCGCTGCTACAAGTTATACAAAATCATGGTCTACAGGCATCTGACATTTTGCGCATTGAGGCACTCGTTCATCAAGGCGCCATTGATGTGTTGGGACCGATAATTGATCCAAGCTCAATCCACCAATCCAAATTTTCAATGGGTACAGTCTTGGCTTTAGCTGCCTACTATCAATTTTTAGGTTTGTCTGAATTTGCCACACACTATCACGATGAGGCCATTTGTAATTTACGCGATCGCGTCACGATGACGCTTGATCCCGAGGTTGATCAAGCCTATCCCCAACGCTGGATTGGTAAAGTTAAAGTCTACTTAAATGATGGCCGCTGTCTTGAGGGTCGGGTCGATGAACCCAAGGGTGATCCGGGCAACACGCTTAGTCGCTCTGAAATTACCGCGAAAGCCATGCGTTTAGCGCAATTTAGTGGGGGTGCGAGTGATGCTGAAATGACTCAAGCGATTACTGCATTGTGGGAAATTCGCCGCTGCCCCAAAGTAGGTTTCTTATTAAAGTCCGTAATTTAATCCAGAGTCGAACTCATGAGCCCCCTTGAAACCACTTTAGCATTTTGTACCAATTTTTTATTTGTTCCAGGTACCCGCCCTGACCGCTTTCTAAAAGCCCTCAATAGCGGAGCGGGAGGGGTCATTATTGATCTTGAAGATGCAGTTGGTGTTGAAGATAAAGAAAAGGCGCGCGGCCTGGTACGCCAAGCTTGGGCCGATTTTAGTGACCCACAAAAAAAACAGTTAGTGATTCGTATCAATGCCCCGGGCACTCAATTTTATGGCGCCGATTTAGCGCTCGCAGAAGAAATCAATGCGCCCTGTTTGTTAATCCCCAAAAGTGAATCACGTGATCAAATTAATGGGGCAGCCCAAATCTTACCTACCACTGCCATTATTCCCATGATTGAAACTGCGCTGGGCCTTGATTGCCTCAAAGAAATTGCTAATGCCCAACAAGTTTTACGTTTAGCTTTGGGCAACCTCGATTTACAAGCCGACCTTGGCATGGTTTGTGATGAGCAAGAAAGTGAATTGCTAACTGCACGTTTCCAGTTAGTCTTCCAATCGCGGGTAGCCGAAATTGCCCCACCTATAGATGGCGTAACACCTAGTACGACCGATGAAAACCGAATTAGTGCTGATGCTGTCCGCGCAAAACGCATGGGTTTTGGGGGTAAATTATGTATTCATCCAAACCAAATTAGTCTAGTACGCAAGGCCTTTGAACCGAGTGCCGCTGAAATTGACTGGGCGCAGCGTGTCGTGCAAGCCGACCAGGATTCTCATGGCGGAGCAGTCAAATTAGATGGGCGCATGATCGATCGGCCAGTCGTACTATTGGCACAAAGAACCCTAAGCCAAGCTAAATAGTGCGATTTTGACGCGAAATTGCTGGTAAACACCTATCTTTTCAAGGCAGTGCCAATGGCAGAATTACAGGGTTAATAATCGGAGATCTTCAATGAAATTGCCAATCACGCGCCACCATTTTGTGATGCCAGTGTTATCGCTAATTTTAGGCATCAGTGCCCTCTCAAGTGCAGGTATCGCCTCCGCCCAAAGCAAAGCCGATAATAAATTTCCTGATCGACCTATTAGCTTAATCGTACCCTTTGCCGCTGGGGGTCCAACCGATATTGTGGCGCGCCTGATTGCAGTGCCGATGGGTAAGTCACTCGGCGAAACCGTCATCGTTGAAAATGTCTTGGGGGCTGGTGGTACGGTTGCCGCCACTAAAGTTGCTAAAGCTAAACCAGATGGCTACACCTTATTTATTTATCACATCGGGATGGCTACTGCGCCTGCTTTAAACGATAAATTAGCCTATGACCCCATGAAAGATTTCGAATACATTGGCCAAGTAGTCGATGTGCCCATGGTGCTCTTAGCACGTAAAGATTTCCCGCCCAATAATCTGAAAGAATTAATTGCTTATTTGAAAAAAAATGGGAATAAAGTCACCATGGCCAATGCTGGACCTGGTGCAGTTTCACAATTATGTGGCTTAGTCTTTATGGATGCGATTGGTGTAAAACTGACGACCATTCCTTATAAAGGTACTGGCCCTGCATTCAATGATCTATTGGGCGGGCAAGTGGATTTATTATGTGATCAAACCACCCAAACCTTACCGTTTATTAAATCGGATAAAGTCAAAACCTATGGGGTCACTACACCAAAACGGTTGCCCAGCATACCCAATATCCCTACTTTAGATGAAGGCGGTTTAAAAGGCTTTGATGTCAAAGTGTGGCATGGTATTTATGCGCCCAAGGGAACGCCTGCCCCCATACTGAAAAAAATCAACACCGCTTTGAAAGTGGCTTTAAGTGATCCCGCCATTAAAGCGCGTATGGATGAATCAAGTATTG
>JBAXGQ010000082.1:0-7166 GCA_037139315.1 Burkholderiaceae bacterium | reverse complement strand
ATTTTCATAGCAAGTCCTTAAATAAATTGACAATTAAATAGGTAACTATTTAATTACATAATAACCAACTTTGGGAAAAACGCCTGCAGCACTCTTGCATAATGATGAAGAAATTATTGCAATGCAACAAGCGCGCGACTAATGCACTGTTCTATCTTGGCGTAGCCACTCTCATTGGGATGAGGGTCAGATTGATAAAAGTCCGCAGCGTTTAAGCCGCATTGTGTAAAACCATCAAATACTTTTCCGCCCTGCTGGCGAATTCGCTCCCGAGCCAATAGGCCTAAATCATCTGGCTGGTTGCCAGCCAGAATCTCATCCTTAGTTGGTAGGTGGATATAAATCACATCGTCACCGTATTTTTTTTTCAGTCGCTCAATTACTTCCGGACTTTTGCTACGAAAATGATTCTGGAAATATTCTTTAGTAAATTCCCAGGCATGATGCGCCGAGGATAAATACCGCCTGATCCATTTTTCTGATTGCCGCGCATCTTTGATGGCATATTCCTTGGTACGAAAATCTTTCAATTTTTGTAAAAAAGGCATTAATTCCTGGTCTGATGGAATAGGGAAATACCCCTCATCGCCTATACAATTTTCAATCTTGCTTAAACAGGCAGTCACCTTAGCGGGAAAATTCCAGACTGTTCTTCGATAGTCATCGGAGATAAAAATGACTGCGACTTTTTTGACCTTTACACCTGCTTTAAGCAGGTGATCATGCAATAAGCCCCACTGCTCAAAACCGGTACCCAAAAGGCCGCCATTAATCAGTTGCAGCCCATTTTGCTTGGTTTGAACTAAGCGCTCAAACCAAGGACTTGCCCCCTGTCCTTCAGTGAATGAATCGCCTAATAACAATATGCTGTCTTTATTTAGATCAACATCTTGACCCTGTACTAAACCTAAATTATTAGTTTTAAATTGATAGTCATATTCTTTCAATAAAGTATTCTTAATGTCATAAAACGCTTCAGCATGAATAAGTGCATTAGGTTTATAGGTGAAGATTGTGTCTAGGTTTTGAAAGGCGCTACCACCGCTAGATGTACCAAACAACATGTAGCGATTGCTTTTGCCTGAGTTGGTATTAACTTGCCCACTGTAAATTGATCGATAAGTCAATTCCACTACCCCAAGTGCGAGAGCAATCGAGATCACGATAAGCAATAGAGATTGGGCTTTGGCGGCTAAAAAACGCATTACGGAATCATATCCGTATTTGATAAAAATTTCTTTGTATTTAGCGTCAGCGTGGCTCTCCCACGACGTCATTACCTTCCGAAACCCCAACTTAGGGCTGTTAGAATTTTTTTCTTACTGCTCGAGATTAAATTGCAGATATAAAGTAACTAAATTCTGCAAAGAATTAGCATGCATTTTTTCCATGATGCGCGCCTTGTGCACTTTTATCGTAGCATCAACAAGATTGAATTGTTTGGCAATTTCTTTATTTTTAAAACCCTGCACTAGCAAATGACATACTTCTTTTTCACGCGGTGTGAGCAAAGAAAAATTCTTTCTTACATTGCCTTCAAGAGCTGATTTCTGCAATTGAAACTGGTCTTTTGAGATGCCAATATCAATCGCAGCAAATAATTCCGCTAAATTAAATGGCTTAAATAAAAAATCAATGGCGCCTTTTTTTAGGCCTTGGACAATTTGTTTTTGATGGCTTTGGCCGCTAATAAAAATGATTGGTGTTTTTAAACCTAGTTGCGTTAATTGTTCTTGTAAATCTAAACCAATTACATCAGGCATTTGCATGTCAAGCAAAATAACAGCTGGTGAAACAGGCATTAAATTTTCTATAAAATCTTTAGCGCCCGAAAAAGGTTGCACCGTATAACCTGCGTCTACTAATGTGCGTGTCAGCGATGACCGTATCGAAATATCATCATCAATTAAGTAAACATGGCCTTTAGAATTTATCATGACTGAGAAAGACTTTATACGGAGAAATAGGGCTTAGTGTGAAACCCGACTATATGCCGAAAAGTTGCGGCCACTGCTGACCTCAATTTGAGTGTCTTTACCACTGGGGTCTTTATAAGAAGCCGCCTCTGAGGCAGGATAAATTAGCTTGACCCGGGCTAAGGCCTGCTCGAGGGAATCCGCATGCAACCGAATCGTTTGCTCCCAAAGCTCACTTTGCTTCTTGCGCCGCAATTTAATTATCCAAAACATAAATGTTCCACCTTTTAGTAATGGTACTTTTATATCAATGATTTAGCGCGATGGCTATTTGCTCTAGGGCTAATAAAAGCCCCCTTAAGCAGCTTTTGGGAGGGTAATAATGAATCTTGCGCCTGAAGTGGGCATACTTTCAGACCAAATTTTACCGTTATGACGCGTAATAATATGCTTACAAAGCCATAAGCCCAAACCCATTCCAGATTTTGTCTCACCATTAAATAGGTCGAATAGATGATCTTTTCTTTCATCGGAGATACCTGGGCCATTATCAAAAATGGTAATCCTTATCTCCTGATCGGTAGATGCAGATTGAATCGTTATCAAGCCATTTCTTGGAGTATTTTGAGTGGTAATTGCATTTATTGAGTTATTTAGCAAATTGACAAGTACCTGCTGAATCTCGCTAGAATTTATTGGCGCAATTACCTCTGGCGCCAACTCTAAATTTACCTTGATCTGATGAGCGGCTATTTCGGGTTTCGTGAAACTTAATACATTTTTAATTAAAGCATTTATGTCATGCTGACTTGTAATAGCGGTGTCCCTAGCAAAGATTCCGCGTAAAGTCTTAATAATATTGCTAGCGCGCAGATTATCGCTAGCGAGCTGCCCTAAAATTTCTTGAGTAGACTCTGGGCTTAATTTATTCTGTGCTAATTTTTGTTGTAGAAATTCAATATTGATACTTGAGGCACCTAGGGGCTGGTTTAACTCATGGGCAATAGATGCCGATAGGGCCCCAGTTTCAACTGTCTTATTTATTTTTAATAAGGAAGTTATTAAAAGTTCTTTTTCGTGTAATAGCCTTGATATTTCCTGATTTTCATCTTTTGCAAGGCTTATTTTTCCCTGCAATTCTTGCTTTTTATTAACTTGTTGTTGTAGATAATAAATACTAAGCACGATATAGACTAATAACACGCAAGTAAATGCAAGCCAACGAATTCCGAAAGATATGGCATCTTCAGAGTAAAGAAAAATATTGAGCTGCCCTTCTGCAGTTAGAGTTCGATAAGTTCTGCTTACGCTCGCTACTAAGTTAAGTAAAGTTAGAGCAAAAGTTAGCTGGATAACTCTATCGCGCCCTTTTTTATAGTATTTAAATAAGAGAATCGTCTGCCAGAACAGTAATATTTCCTGTGAGATTGTTATCAGGGCAACCCTTTGAGAAAAAGAATCAGCTGTTGTGCGTAATGGCTCGTAGACGCACGCGATAGCCAGAGGAATGCACCACAATGCGGTTATGGCTTGCCAGGATAATTTTTCTTGGTTCCATTTACTATATAAAATGACTAGCGCTATGTTGGCGGCAACATAACTAGTATTGGCAATAGTTAACAAAAAGTTATTAACCCAAGGGGCTAAACCAAAGGACAAACAACAAAGCCCATAAAGTCCAATACTAATAAGTAAGCTGCTATTAGTGCTATCAGCCTTACTAAATTTAAATTTCCATAAAAAACTAAGGAAAAAAGTAAAAGATAGCAAGGCAAAAATCAGAAAGAAAATTTGATTCGCGATTTCCATTATTTAATTATAGTTTTTGACTCATTTGCTGGTGAAAATAATGGTTAAATATAGCGCATACTATTGCCTAATCCTTTTTAATTACCTTTCTGAGTGTCCTGTCATGATCCATTTATCTAAATACCTACCATCCTTGGGCTTATTAAACCGATTTTCAATTTTTGCCAGCACCCTTTTAATGGTCTGCGCTGCCTATGCCCAAAGTGATAAACCTTTAGTTTTAGTGGTGCCTTTTCCCCCTGGTGGCAGTACCGACATTACCGCGCGGACGATTCAAACCAAATTATCCGAGCGTATTGGTAGGCCTGTCGTGATTGAAAACCGTGCGGGAGCTGCCAGCCAAATTGCAACCCAACATGTGGCTCGTTCGCCCGCTGATGGTAATACGCTATTAGTTAGTTTTGATAATCATGCGATTAATCCGATTGTTAAACCCAAATTACCTTATGACACCTTTAAGGATTTTGTCGGGGTGAGCCTCTTAGTACGCTTTCCATTGGTCATTGCGGCTAACCCATCAGTGCCCGCAAATAATTTAGCGGGTTTTATTGAGGCAGCTAGAAAAAAACCGGGTGCATATAGTTATGCCTCAACTGGAGTTGGCTCATTAAATCAATTGGCCATGGAAGATATCAAACGAAAATTTGGGATTTTCGTTTTACACGTTCCCTATGGTGGCGGTGGGCCAGCGATTCAAGCGGTAGTGAGTAATACTGCTAGCCTTACTTTGCTTAGTTATGCCGCTCTTAAAGGTCAAATTCAGGCTGACAAGTTAAAGCCCTTGGCTGTGACTGGTGCGCGTAGATTACCCGAATTACCCCAAACGCCGACAGTTGCAGAATCGGGTTATCCCAATTTTGAGGCCTACTCCTGGATTGGTATTTTTGCCCCTGCTGATACACCGCCTGCAACTCTGAAAAAACTAACCGCAGATTTTCAAGCGGTTTTAAATGATCCCGAAATTAAAACTAAACTGACTCAAGGTGGTTTTGATGTCTTAGCCTCCGATGGCCCAAGTTTAGATCGCTACACTAAAGCAGAATTTGAGCGTTGGAGCCAATTTGTCAAAGTAACTCAGTTAAAACTTGACGACTAAACATGGCTGATCAATTAACAGGTGCTGAAGCCTTAGTACGAATGCTTGAGGCCTATCAGGTCAAACATATTTTTGGCTTATGTGGTGATACGTCACTGCCGTTTTATGATGCCTTACAGCGGCTTGATCATGGCATGGAACATATTCTCACGCGCGATGAACGCAGTGCTGGGTATATGGCTGACGCCTATGCGCGAGTAACGGGCAAAGTTGGTGTCTGTGAAGGGCCCAGCGGTGGCGGAGCAACCTATCTACTCCCAGCCTTACTTGAAGCCAATGAATCCTCAATTCCTATTTTAGGGATTACCTCCGATGTGCCGGTGACTTCGCGCGGCAAATACCCACTGACAGAACTCAATCAGCAAGCGCTTTATCAGCCGCTGACAAAGTGGAATGCCACCATCGACTTAGCCGAGCAAATTCCCTCAGTAGTGCGCAATGCATTTCGTGCCATGACAACAGGTCGACCCGGCGCAGCTCATATCTGTTTACCGCATGATGTGCAAAAACATCCCGTTTCTATTAGCGATATATGGGCGCAAACTGAAAATAGTATTTATCCAGCGCAACGCTTTGTGGCTAATGCAAGCGATATTGAGCGGGCCGCTGAACTGATCCTGCAGGCACAATATCCTGTCATCATTTGCGGCGGCGGAGTAATTAATTCTGGCGCTGAAGCAATTTTACAAAGCCTTGTTGAGCTCCTTAATATTCCCCTTTGCACCACGGTCAGTGGTCAAGGTAGCTTGGCGGGAACACATCCCCTCAATGCTGGTGTAGTTGGCGCAAATGGTGGCGTAATGGCGACACGCGATGTAGTTAGCGCTGCTGATTTAGTCTTTTTTATCTCTTGCCGAGCAGGCTCAACCACCACGGAAAATTGGCGCTTCCCCAACAAAGCAACCCCCATCATTCATCTTGATGTTGATCCTGAAACCATTGGTGCTAACTACCCTACTGCGGTTGGTTTAGTAGGTGATGCCAAATTAACTCTAGAGCAGTTGTTTGAATCTATTCAAGCAAACCTGACAAGTCGACGTCAAAATTGCGTTGATGGCAAAGCCGTTGTCAGTAAAGCTAAAGAAGAGAAAATGCGGCCCTTCTTAAAATTGGCTAATGCTAATGAAACGCCAATTCTGCCAGAGCGAATTGTGCATACTTTAAATCGCCTACTACCAAGCGATGCTATCGTGTGCGCGGATCCAGGAACACCGTGCCCCTACTTTTCGGCTTATTTTCAAACGGATGTGGCTGGTCGTCATTTCATTACAAACCGTGCGCAAGGAGCGCTTGGGTTTGCCATGTCTGCTGCCATTGGCGCAGCGATTGGTCGACCGAATGCAAAATGCGTTGCGGTAATGGGTGATGGTAGTTTTGGTTTTACTGTTGGTGAATTAGAAACCATTACTCGCTATAAGCTACCTTTGCTGATGATTGTGATTTCTAATTCCGTGTATGGATGGATTAAAGCAAGTCAAAAATCAGGCTATGACCAGCGCTACTTTTCAGTCGATTTCAATCGCACTGATCACGCCAAAGTTGCTGCGGCCTATGGTATTAAATCCTGGCGCGTAGAAGATCCACTCAAATTAGAGGCCATTATGAAAGAGGCCATTGCTAGCGGTGAACCAACACTCATCGATATCATCGCCCAGCCCTTACAAGATGCGCAAGCGCCAGTTAGTCAGTGGATGGGTTAGCCCTAATAGGCAGATATCAATAAAGCTGCCCATAATGAATGAAAGCGGTAATAAACCGTTCATTTAGGAGACAGGCATGAAATTGATTATTAGCTTTATAGCTATTCTTGGAATGAGTAGTTTTGCGCTAGCGCAGCCCAAGGTCAACCCAACTGATCCACAGCCAACTTGCTATATGTGTCCAGGCACTTATATTCCAGTGGCTGAGTTAGATGCGTACACAAAAAAAGCGATTGCTGAAAAGCATATTGATCAACAAGTACGCGACATTAACATCGGTAAAGCTAATGTCGGAATTGGTATGGTCTATAGGGGCAAATTAGATAAACCAGCTCCTGACTCTGTCGCTGAGCATGATCAAATAAGTGAGGTCTATCACATCATCTCTGGCTCGGGAACCTTAGTGCTCGGGCCCGATATTACGAATCGCCAGCGCCGCCCTGCTACTCAAAAAACCGTAGTTGAATTTAATGGTCCTGGCAATAATGGTACTGAGATTTTAAATGGTGAAGTACACAACCTGAAGGCGGGAGATGTCGTTGTCATTCCAGCCGGTACTGGCCATTGGTTTACCAAAATAGATGACCACATTAATTATCTAATGGTGCGCTATGACCCCGATAAAGTCACGCCACTGAAAAGCGC
>JBAXGQ010000081.1:0-7405 GCA_037139315.1 Burkholderiaceae bacterium | reverse complement strand
GAACTGGCCATTACCGTGCGCCAAGCAGAGCTAGTGGCCGCGCTCAAGCCAATCCTAGCTGAAGATCAGCTACTGTGGCTCCCCGAAGATACGATTCCCTATGAATGCGATGGCTTAGCAGCCTATCGCCGGATGCCTTTAGCGGTGGCTTTGCCTCAAACTGAAGCTCAAGTCATTGCCATTATCAAGGTCTGTCACCAATTACAGGTGCCAATCGTACCCCGTGGCTCTGGTACTGGACTTTCTGGTGGGGCCATGCCAATTGCCCAAGGCTTAGTTCTTTCTCTGAGTAAGTTAAAAAAAATCTTGGCTATCGACCCCTTCTCTCGTACTGCCACCGTTCAACCTGGCGTACGTAATTTAGCAATTTCTGAGGCGGTAGCCCATCTCAACTTGTATTACGCTCCCGATCCATCTTCACAAATTGCCTGCTCGATTGGCGGTAATGTTAGTGAAAATTCGGGTGGCGTCCATTGCCTGAAATATGGCCTAACACTGCAAAACATTTTACGCATACGGGTTGTTTTAATGAATGGCGAGGTAGTTGAATTCGGGGGCTTAGCACCGGATGCACCTGGGCTTGATTTATTAGCCATCTTGATTGGTAGTGAAGGGATGCTGGGAATTGTGACCGAAGTCACTGTGAAACTCGTACCCAAACCGCAGCTCGCCAGAGTCATTATGGCTAGCTTTGCCGATATCGAAAAAGGTGGTAATGCCGTAGCCGCCATTATCGCCGCGGGCATAATTCCGGCTGGCTTAGAAATGATGGACAAAGCAACTACGCGTGCCGTTGAAGAATTTGTTCATGCCGGATACGACCTTCATGCTGAAGCTATTTTGCTGTGTGAATCTGACGGCACTCCTGAAGAAGTCAGCGAAGAAATTGCGCGCATGGTTGCAGTCCTAGAAATTGCTGGCGCAAGTCGCATTCAGGTTTCAGAAAATGAAACTGAACGACTACGCTTTTGGAGTGGCAGAAAAAATGCTTTCCCTGCTGCCGGCCGAATCGCTGCCGACTATTACTGTATGGATGGCACCATTCCGCGCCGCCATATAGCTACCCTCTTACGCCGCATTAAAGCAATGGAAGTGAAATACCGCTTAGGCTGCCTAAATGTTTTTCATGCAGGTGATGGCAATATGCACCCACTGATTTTATTTAATGGTGCCGATGTTGAGGAGTGGCATCGCGCCGAAGAATTCGGTACTGATATTTTAGAGGCTTGCGTTGAATTAGGCGGAACCATCACCGGCGAGCACGGTGTTGGCATCGAAAAAATTAATTCAATGTGCGTGCAATTTGGCGAAGCTGAGCGCGAGATGTTCTGGGGTGTTAAAGCCGCCTTTGATCCTGACCTCTTATTAAATCCTGATAAAGGCATCCCGACACTGAATCGTTGTGCGGAATATGGGCGCATGCGTATTAGCGGCGGACTGTTGCCCCACCCCGAGCTGGAGCGCTTTTAATGTCAGCTGCAGTTGCAGATAGTAGTCTTATGCAAAATAGCGTCAATGCATTTCGTGAGCAAATACTTGCTGCCAAAAAAAATCAAACGCCACTTTCTATTGAGGGTGGCGCGACCAAAAACTGGTATGGCAATCCGAACAGCTTCGCCAAACTTAGTACCACAACTTATCAGGGAATTCTTGACTACCAACCTGAAGAGTTAGTGATTACCGCCTGCGCTGGCACTCCTCTGCAAGAAATTGAAATGGCTTTAGCACAACGCAATCAGGTTTTAGCGTTTGAACCCCCGCACTTTGGCGACAAAGCTACCTTCGGAGGTGCAATAGCAGCTGGCCTCGCCGGGCCCGCTCGGATTAGCACGGGCAACTTAAGGGATTTTGTTCTCGGCGCTCGCTTGCTGGATGGGCGCGGTAACGACTTAAGCTTTGGCGGCAAAGTAATGAAGAATGTTGCAGGCTATGATATTTCTCGCTTACTACCGGGCTCTCTAGGTACATTGGCTTTATTACTCGAAGCCTCAGTAAAAGTATTACCAAAGCCGGCTGCAAGCCTGACTTTACGGGCCATGATTTCTCAAGCACAAGCACTAAAGCTACTAAATCAGTGGGCTGGACAGCCTCTACCCCTCTCGGCGAGCGCCTGGATTGGTGCGAGTAATAGCCAGCTAGAAGGTGAGTTAAATATTCGTTTAGCGGGGGCCCATGCCGCTGTGAGTTCTGCAAGCGCCATGATCACCACTGCAATTGGTGCGAGCGAAGTTTCACCAACTGTTGCAGCACAATTTTGGCAAGACCTGCGTGAACAAGATTTACCATGCTTCCAAATCACGGATCCAGGACAGGCACTCTATCGCTTAGCCTTACCTGCTGCTTGTCCTCCCCTACAGTTTCCAGAAAGTCAGTTGAATTCGCTGGTCCTTGAATGGCATGGTCAAGAACGTTGGTGGCGAGGCCCAAGCGCTCCAGATTGTTTCGCGACGCTTAAAAAATTAGCTTTGGCACAAGGTGGACATGCAACCCAATTTAAGGTCAGTAACGTCTCAACCGTAAATACGCAACGCTTTACGCTGTTAAGCGAAAACCCACTTACTGCTGGCCTCACAATAGTTCAACAGCGCTTACGACAGGCCTTCGATCCAGCAGGCGTTTTTGCCACTGGTCGCATGGCTTAGGGCCTGCTAAATGCATACTGAATTAGCTCCTCATTTAGCAAATACAACTGCGGGTATTGAAGCTGCCAAACTTTTGGCCCAATGCGTTCATTGTGGATTTTGTGGCGCTACTTGCCCAACCTATCAACTATTAGGTGATGAATTAGATAGTCCGCGCGGACGGATTTATCTCATTAAGCAGATGGCTGAAGGCAGTGCGCCAACCGAAAAAACGCGTTTGCATTTAGATCGATGTCTTACTTGTCTGAGTTGCGAAACGACCTGCCCAAGTGGAGTTCAATACGGTAATTTATTGGATATCGGTCGCCAATGGGCGGAAACTGAAACCCCGCCGCGGCCTTTAAAAGAGCGATTTACGCGCTGGTTATTGCGCGAGGTATTGACGCGTCCCTGGCTGTTTAATTCAGCAATCAATTTAGGGAGAATCTTTCGCCCGCTGATGCCCTTAGAACTTAAAAGAAAAATTCCTTCCCTCAAAAGCCCCCTTGATCAGCTGGGCACATCTCAGTTAATTGATCCTCATGCTCGTCCTATCACCCAGCCACTTCGTCATGCACGCACCATGCTCGTCTTAGAGGGTTGTGTACAACCAGCAATGTTACCTAATATTAATTCCGCAACGGCACGGGTGCTCGATGCCGTTGGCATTAACTTACTTAGTGCTGACAAAGCAGGCTGTTGTGGGGCATTGCGGCATCACCTAAATCATCAAGAAGGTGGCTTAGCAGATGCGCGCCGCAATATTGATGCTTGGTGGCCCTATGTAATGGGCGTAGAACCCAGCCTCAATGGTAAACCTATCGAAGCCATCGTAATGACTGCATCTGGCTGCGGTGCCATGGTTAGTGACTACGGTCACTTGTTACGCGGCGATCCGCAATATGCTGATAAAGCCAAAACCATTTCTAAATTATGCAAAGATCTCTCTGAAATTTTGCCGGCTTTTGCTCCGCAATTAGAAGTCTTGCTTGGTAGTGATAAAAAACCGGGGGTTGTCTACCATCCACCTTGCACGCTTCAGCATGGTCAGCAAATTCGCCTCAATATCGAACGCTTATTATCTAGTCTGGGTGTGCAAGTCGCTTTATGCGCAGATAGCCATTTGTGCTGCGGCTCAGCAGGCACCTATTCAATTTTGCAGCCCGCGTTATCAGCACAATTACGTCAGCAAAAATTAACTAATCTCAATACGGCTTGCGCAGAAAGCGGAGCAAAAGTTATCGTTTCTGCCAACGTCGGTTGCATTACGCATTTACAACAAGAATCAAATCCTGTGGTGCATTGGGTTGAAATTTTAGATCAACTGATTCAGGCAAAAAATCCTCCCCGTCAATGAGTTCGATTGCGCAGCGGCTTGAAATTATCCATCGGCGCATTAGAGAAGCTGCTGAAGCAGCAGGTCGCTTACCAAGCGATATCCGCTTACTGGCCGTCAGTAAGACTGTACCTGCAGCCCTTATCCGTGAGGCTTATGCTGCTGGGCAACACGCTTTTGGAGAAAATTATGCACAAGAGGCGAGCGAAAAAATAATCGCCCTTGCCGACCTTAGGCAAAATTTAGAATGGCATTTTATTGGCCCCCTACAGAGCAATAAAACGAAAGAGGTGGCCAGCTTGTTTGATTGGGTACATAGCATTGATCGGCCCAAGATTGCGCAGCGGCTTTCAGCGCAAAGATTAATTGAATCCCAATTGCAGCCCCTACAAGTCTGTGTACAAGTCAATCTGAGTGGCGAAACCACTAAAGGTGGTGTAGCGCCCCATGAAGTTGCAGAACTTTGTGACCTGGTAGCTCAACTGCCAGCCATTTGCCTGCGCGGCCTGATGACAATTCCAGCGCCAAGCGCTAATCCAGTAATACAGGCTAGAGCTTGCGCCCAATTACGACAATGTTTTACTGAGTTAGCAGCTGCGCGCCTTAGTAATCTTGCTTATGCCCATTTTGATACCCTCTCGATGGGCATGTCAGATGATTTAGAGGCCGCTATCGCCGAAGGAAGTAATCTAGTGCGGATTGGTACTGCCATTTTTGGCCAGCGTAATTAGCGCTAGAATAAATGCATGATGACAACTTCTACTAAACCACTGCACCCCAATATGCACATTACTTTTATTGGTGGCGGTAATATGGGGCGTGCGCTTATTAGTGGGCTGCTACAGCATGGATTTCTAGCCCAGCAAATTCAAGTGGTTGATGCGTATGCGCCAACGCGTGAAAAACTCCACACCGATTTTCAACTCACCACACTCGAGAGCGCCGCAGATGTTTTACTCGAAACTAATGCAGAGCATATTCTGGTATTAGCAGTTAAACCTCAAGATTTCAAAACAGCTGCCCTAAGCTTGCGGCCTATCTTAAAAAAGAACAGTGCTGCTTTGGTGCTCAGCATTGCTGCAGGCATTCGTTTGGCTGAAATGTCGCGCTGGTTAGACCATGCCTTATGCATTCGGGCGATGCCCAATACGCCGGCCTTAATTGGCCAAGGCATTACTGCACTATTTGCTACTTCTGCAGTCGATACGCTGGGACGGGAAAGGGCTGGGCTCATTTGTAATGCAGTTGGTCAAAGCCTCTGGCTGAGCGAAGAAGGTCTAATGGATGCGGTAACGGCTTTATCCGGAAGTGGGCCAGCCTATGTCTTCGCATTTCTCGAAGCCCTCCAGGCTGGCGGAGAAAAACTCGGCTTAAGCAGCGCAATTGCCCGTCAATTGGCTTATGCCACTTTGTCTGGCGCTACTGCCTTAGCACAACAGTCAAGCGACTCCCCTGCTACTCTGCGTGCTAAGGTTACGTCTAAAGGCGGCACTACCGCAGCCGCACTCGCGGTATTAGAAAATCAACAATGGCAAGCCATTTTAGAAAAGGCGCTAGAAGCGGCCGCTAAAAGAGGCAAAGAATTGGGCGATGAATTAAGCCAATAAGCCGGCAACAATTCCTAAAAATAAACAGGCACCCAGCCAATTATTGTGCCGAAACGCGGCAAAACACTTGTTCCGATCGCGGCTTGAAACTAAACGTAATTCATAGATTGCGCAAGCGAATGCAGCTAGCCAACCCAGATAAAAATAAATACTTAACTGCGCTAAATAGGCAACCCACAGTTGCGTAATTAATAAGACAGCATAACTAAAGCCGATGGCCTTTACTTCAAAACGACCAAAGGTAATGGCTGAAGTATGGAGACCTAAACGCAAATCATCCTCACGATCAACCATCGCATAAGCAGTGTCATAAGCAATTGCCCAAAAAATATTGCCGAGCAATAAAATCCACGCCTCAAGCGGCACATGCTGTTGCACCGCTGCATATGCCATGGGAATTCCAAAGCCAAAAGCGATGCCTAGTACCGCTTGCGGAATCGCAAAAAAACGTTTTGTAAAGGGATAGACTAGGGCAATTAATAAAGCGCATACTGATAAATATTTAGTCAGTAGATTTAAGGGCTGAATTAAAACAAAGGCAGCGAGTGCTAAGCCTGCAGCCAACATTAATGCCTCCCTTGAGCCCACTTTGCCACTGGTCAAAGGGCGTTCGCGGGTGCGCTCGACATGGCGATCAAAATCGCGATCGGCAAAATCATTAACTGCACAACCTGCGCTACGCATGAGCACAGTACCCAATACAAAAATAACTAATAAATCAGGTTTGGGCCAGCCATCACTGGCTAAAAATAGCGCCCATAATGTTGGCCATAAAAGCAAAAGAATTCCAACCGGCTTATCCAAGCGTATCAGTTGAATATAGGCTTGCAAGCGGGACAAAATTAGATTGCCTTCACTCCAGGTAATTGACATGCTTGAATTGTCTGCGCCAAGATCTTCATGAGCGCGACCCGCGGATAGCTTTTGCGCCATACCAAACTAACTCGCCTCGTGGGAATGGGGGCAACAAAGGGTAAATAACGAATCAGCCCGTCTTTTGTTTGAGGATCTGGCACAGAAGTGCGCGGCAAGACAGTTATACCAATGCCACCAGCGACCATTTGCCGAATTGTCTCCAGTGAGGAGCCTTCAAAATTCCGCTGCTCGCCATCCATTGAGTTCCCAGCAAAGCGATTCAATTCAGGGCAAACGCCAAGGACATGATCGCGAAAACAATGGCCCGCACCCAGAAGTAAGGTATTTTGGTCTTTCAATTCTGCGTGACTAATTTCAGTTAACTGCGCCCAAGGATGGCCTTTGGGAATCGCTACTAAAAAGGGCTCATCATAAAGATCAATACTATCTAAACCCATACTGGGAAAAGGATCGGCTAAAACGGCGCAATCTAAATTACCTTGACGCAACATTTCCAGCAAGCGCACAGTAAAATTTTCTTCCAGAAATAAAGGTGTGTTTGGTAGAGTTTCTCGCGCTACGCGCACTAAACTAGGAAGTAAATAAGGGCCAATGGTATAAATCGCCCCCAAGCGAACTGGGCCCACTAAGGGATCTTGTCCGTGCTTAGCTAAATGTTTTAGGGCATTTGCTTCCTCTAAAACGCGTTGGGCTTGTTGCACAATTAGCGCTCCATTTGCAGTTAAGGCAACTTCAGCGCTAGTGCGTTCAAAAATTTGTGAACCCAATTCTTCTTCTAATTTTTTTATGGCCACTGAAAGAGTGGGTTGAGAAACATGGCAAGCTTCGGCAGCACGTCCAAAATGCCGTTCGCGGGCTACGGCAACGATATAGCGGAGTTCGGTAAGGGTCATAGGGTAATTATCAAGCTTTTAAAAATTCCGCGCGGGATCCAAGCCAGCGCTGTAATTGTTGGTCAACTAGCT
>JBAXGQ010000080.1:0-7442 GCA_037139315.1 Burkholderiaceae bacterium | reverse complement strand
GGTCTTTCAGTTGGCGAACCAAAGCCTGAGTTTGAACGGATTCTGGTGCACACCGCACCCCAATTACCAAAACAATTACCGCACTACCTCATGGGTGTTGGTACGCCTGAAGACTTAATGCTTGGCGTTACCCTGGGGATTGACATGTTTGATTGCGTCATGCCAACGCGTAATGCTCGTAATGGTTGGCTCTTTACCCGCTTTGGCGACCTCAAACTGCGTAACGCAGGATATAAAGATGATGAACGACCGGTTGACCCTACCTGCAGTTGCTATACCTGCCAAAACTTTACCCGCTCATACTTAAACCACCTCCAAAAGGCGAATGAAATTCTCGGCGCCCAGCTCAATACCATTCATAACCTTGCTTATTACCTACAATTCATGGGGGAAATTCGCACAGCCCTAGCGCAAGATCGCTTTAGCGCTTATCGTGACGAATTCCGCAGTCAACGTCAGCGTGGAGTTGAGCCTGGCCAAGATTAATGGGCTTCATCCCCGCACAGTTTAGAATTGCGGCTATTCAATCAAAATGGAGGTTTTACTATGTTTATCAGCAACGCGTATGCGCAAATACCTGGCTTTGGCACCGAAGGCGGCGGCTTAATGAGCTTTTTACCTCTAATCTTAATGTTTGCGGTGCTCTACTTTGTCATGATTCGCCCCCAAATGAAGCGCCAAAAAGAAACTCGTGCCATGTTAGAGGCGCTGGCGGTTGGCGATGAAGTAGTGACTGCGGGCGGCCTCCTGGGCAAAGTTACTGCCGTTAAAGATCAATACATATCAGTAGAATTAAATGCTGGTAATGAAGTCCAAATGCAAAAAGGTGCGGTTACGACCGTTTTGCCTAAAGGTACTTTGAAATCCGTTTAATTTAACTATTTAGATGAATCGTTACCCGCTCTGGAAGTACCTCGTCATTGTAGTAGTGCTATGTATTGGCGCACTCTACTCATTGCCGAATTTTTTTGGCGAGGCTCCAGCAGTACAAATCTCAGCTGCTAAGCCAACACTTAAGGTTGATCTTGAAACCCAAGCTCGGGTTGAGAAAATTTTAGCCAGTGGCAATTTAGCTAGTACGGGTCTATTTTTTGAGCGTACTGGCAATGTCGGTTCTGTCAAAGTCCGTTTTGCAAATACCGATATTCAATTACAAGCTCGAGATTTAATCCAGCAAAAATTGAATCCTGATGCCAATGATCCCAGCTTCACTGTTGCACTCAATTTGCTTTCAAATACACCGCATTGGCTTAATGCGCTGAATGCTTTACCAATGCCACTGGGTCTTGACTTAAGGGGTGGAGTTTATTTTTTACTACAAGTCGATATGCAAGGTGCTGTACAGAAAAAAATAGTCGCCTTAGCCAACGACATTCGCAGCCAATTACGCGACAAAAATATTCGTCAGCAAGGCCTTGATCGCAATGCCGATAGCATTGCTATTCGTTTTGCGAGCGAGACCGAAGCAGATGCAGCGCGTACCCTCTTGAATGTCAGCCAAAGTGAGCTCGATTGGCAGTTAGAGAAAACCGCAACCGATAGCAAATTAACTGGGCGTTTCAAGCCAGCCGCCCTTAGTGCAGTGCAAGACAATGCGGTTAAACAAAATATTATTACCCTTAATAAACGGGTTAACGAATTAGCCGTAAAAGAACCTGTCATTCAACAGCAGGGAGCCGATCGCATTGTGGTGCAACTGCCTGGTGTACAAGATACCGCAAGAGCTAAAGACATTATTGGTCGTACTGCAACCCTCGAATCACGTCTCGCTGACCCTAGCGTCTCAATTATTTCAGTTGGCCAAACCCCACCAGCAGGAATGGATGTGTTTCGTTTTGGCGAAAATCGTTTAGGGGTTTTTAAAAAATCCGTTATTTTTAGCGGTGAAAGCATTACTGATGCCAGCGCAGGCTTTGATCAAAATCAACGTCCGGCAGTGAATATTGCCCTTGATGCTGCTGGCGGACGTGTAATGCAGGAAGTTACGCGCGATAACATTGGCAAACCCATGGGGATGATTTTATTTGAAAAAGGTAAAGGTGAAGTGCTCACCATTGCCACCATTCAAAGCGAATTTGGTTCAAAATTTCAAATTACCGGCCAATCAACTACCGAGAGTGCTAATGATTTAGCTCTGCTATTACGGGCAGGTTCGCTTGCTGCCCCAATGGAAATTATCGAAGAACGCACTATTGGCCCAAGCTTAGGCGCAGAGAATATTGAAAAAGGTTTTCAATCACTGCTCGTTGGTTTTGCAGCAATCGCTTTTTTCATGATGGTCTACTATTTGCTGTTTGGCCTGTTCTCGGTTATCGCTCTCGGGGTTAATTTATTTTTGCTCATTGCCGTTCTTTCGATGCTGCAAGCCACCCTTACTTTGCCTGGTATTGCCGCCATGGCGCTAGCACTAGGTATGGCCATTGACTCGAATGTCTTAATTAATGAGCGTATTCGTGAAGAATTACGCCAGGGCGTGCCGCCTAGCACTGCCATTGCAGTTGGTTTTAATAAGGCCTGGGGCACTATTCTTGACTCGAACGTGACTACCTTAATTGCTGGTCTTGCACTATTGGCTTTTGGCTCTGGGCCAATCAAAGGTTTCGCTATCGTACATTGTTTAGGCATTCTGACTTCCATGTTTTCTGCGGTTTTCTTCTCACGGGGTTTAGTGAATCTCTGGTACGGCCGAGAAAAGAAATTACAAAAACTGGCGATTGGCCAAGTTTGGCGTCCCCAGGAGAAATAGGTCATGGAATTTTTTCGCATCCGTAAAGATATTCCATTTATGCGCCATGCCTTGGCGCTAAATATCATCTCCTTGTTGATGTTTTTAGCAGCAGTTTTTTTTCTTTGGCAAAGAGGCCTGCATCTTTCTGTCGAGTTTACGGGTGGTACGGTAATGGAAATTAGTTACCCCCAAACTGCGCCCATCGATACCATTCGTAATGATATTTTTAAACTAGGCTACACCGATACCCAAATTCAAAATTTCGGTAGTTCACGCGATGTCTTAATTCGTCTCCCCCTGCAAAAAGATGCTGCTGGTAAGGTCGTCTCCTCTGCTATCCAAAGTAATGCAGTCATGGAAGCACTGCAAAGCAATACCACCGGCGCTAAATTACAACGGGTTGAATACGTAGGTCCTCAAGTAGGTCGTGAGCTTGCGCTCGATGGTCTGAAAGCCTTAATTTTTGTGGTGATCGGGATTGTGATTTATTTATCCTTTCGCTTTGAATGGAAATTTGCGGTTGCCGGCATCATTGCAAACTTGCATGACATTATTATTATTTTGGGCTTCTTTGCGTTTTTCCAGTGGGAGTTTTCGTTGTCCGTATTAGCTGCAATTTTGGCTGTATTGGGATATTCAGTGAATGAATCGGTCGTGATCTTTGACCGTATCCGTGAAAATTTCCGTAAATATCGCAAAATGAATACCCGTGAAATTATTGATAACGCTATCACTAGCACCATGAGTCGTACTATCATTACCCATGGCAGTACGGAGATGATGGTTTTAGCGATGTTGCTATTGGGTGGTCCCAGCCTGTTTTATTTTGCGCTCGCACTCACCATTGGTATTTTGTTCGGTATTTATTCTTCAGTTTTTGTCGCAGCCGCGCTGGCTATGTGGCTAGGCGTTAAACGTGAAGACTTAGTGAAGGGCGAACGCAAGCCCGATGATATGAGTAAAGATGACCCTAACTACGGCGCTAAGGTTTAAGCCCAGACTGTTTTAAGCTGAAATTACTTTAGCCTTGTAATTGGCCTGCTAAGATGAATTTGTCGACTTAAGCTTTAATTGCGCATCGATCGCATTTAATATTTTATTAGTAGCGCCTTGATGTAAATTGGCATATTTTTTAGCGGCAAGCGCCATTGCCGTTCGTTGCTCAGCAACCGACAATAACTCGACTAAAGTATGACTCAGCTGCGGCGTTGAAATTCGTACTACGGCACCAATACCAATTGCATCTAGCGTGGCCTGCTGAAAGTTGAAAGTATGTTCACCCACAATAACTGGGCAACCTACTGCACAAGCTTCGATGAAGTTTTGACCGCCAAATGGCATGAAACTACCACCCATCACCACTAAGTTGGCTGCGCTGTAATACGCCGGCATCTCACCCATCGAATCGCCTAAAAATACATCTATATTGTCAAATATCATTGGCTGTTGAAGCGTCTCACTGCGGCGGCTCAAACGAAAGCCGCTCGTTAAAATTGTCTTTGCCACTTCATCAAAACGTTCAGGGTGGCGTGGCACGATAAATAACAATGGCTGGGGTTGAATACGAGCCGTTTTTAGAACCTGCTGCCAAGCGTCAAGTATCAGCTGCTCCTCACCCATGCGGGTACTGGCCGCACAAACCACAAGACGGCCGGATGCGCGTAAATTTGCCTGCCAGCTAGCACCCAATTGGAGTAATTCGGGCTTAATGGGAACATCAAATTTAAGATTGCCAAAAACTGCGCAATTTTGCACCCCTAATGCACGATAGCGCTCTGCATCTAATTCTGTTTGGGCCAAAATGCCAGTAAATGCTTGAAACAGTTCCTCGCCGGCGCGGCCAAAATATTTGATGCGTCGTGCACTTCGATCTGACAGTCGCGCATTAATTAAAAATAGGGGTAGGCCCATTTCAGCGCAACTAAAAACATAAGTAGGCCAAGCCTCGGTTTCTATAAATAGACCAAACTTGGGTTGCGCTTGTTTTAAAAAATGCGCCACTGCCCAGCAAATATCGTACGGCAAGTAGCACTGCCGTAGTTGTCCAGATGCAATTGCTGATGCATAGAGTGCTTGACCTGTGCGCCGGCCATTCGGCGTCATGCAGGTAAGCAAGATTTTTTCACCGCGGGCTAAATAAGCCAAAATTAAAGGTTCAGCAGCACGGGTCTCGCCCACAGATACCGCATGAATCCAAATGGCCTGACGAAACTCGGATAACCGACCCCCTAAACCAATCCGCTCATCTAGATGTTGCCAATAACCATGGTCTTTTCTGCCGCGCCACCAAAGACGTAAACCGACCAAGGGCAAGAGTAAATGCCAGCCCAACTGATAAAGTAAAAATAAAAAAAATGGGCGCTGAACTCGAGCTAAATGTTTTTCGCCCGTAGGCAGTTGACTGGCTATCACTTGCCCAAACGTTCAGTTAAGCTAACTGCTAAACCTAGATATGAAGCGGGGGTCATCGCTAGCAAGCGCGTCTTAGTCTCGGCAGGTATGGCCAGCCCTTGAATAAAGCTTTGTAAATCGGCTTGCGTAATACCCTTGCCGCGGGTGAGCTCCTTTAGTTGCTCATACGGATTTTCAATACCATAGCGGCGCATTACCGTTTGGACTGGCTCAGCTAACACCTCCCAACACGAATTTAAATCAGCAGCAATGACGGCTAAATTCACTTCTAATTTAGCGAGTCCGCGTAAGGCGCTATCGTAAGCCAACACACTATGTCCAAATGCGGGGCCTAAATTACGTAATACGGTAGAGTCGGTTAAGTCGCGCTGCCAACGAGAGATCGGTAACTTTTCGGCTAAGTGGCGCAATAAGGCATTCGCTATCCCCAAGTTACCTTCGGAATTTTCAAAATCGATGGGGTTAACTTTATGGGGCATCGTTGACGAACCAATTTCACCCGCTTTGGTACGCTGCTTAAAATAACCCAAGGAGATATAGGCCCAAAAATCTCGATCCATATCGAGCAAGATCGTATTCGCGCGTGCTACTGCATCGAATAATTCGGCCATACCATCGTGCGGCTCAATTTGCGTGGTGTACGCGTTGAAAACTAATCCTAAACGCTTTTCAACCACCTGCCGACTCAATTGCTCCCAATCAAATTCGGGGTAAGCAGCGATGTGGGCATTGTAATTTCCTACTGCGCCATTCATTTTGCCAAATAAAGGCACTGCTGCAATCACATGAATGGCGCGCTCTAAACGCTGGGCAATATTGGCTAATTCTTTTCCCAGGGTGGTGGGCGATGCAGGCTGTCCATGGGTACGCGATAACATCGCCACCTTAGCATGAGTAATTGCGAGAGCCGCTAAATTTTGCTGAATTAAACGTAACTGAGGCAATAGCACTGTGTCACGAGCGCCGCGCAACATGAGACCATGAGCGGTATTGTTAATATCCTCTGAAGTACAAGCAAAGTGAATAAATTCACTGGTCTTCAATAATGCAGGGCGTCCAGCCACTTTTTCTTTGAGCCAATATTCAACCGCTTTTACATCGTGGTTAGTTACCGCCTCAATTTCTTTGATGCGCGCTGCATCTGCAGTCGCAAAGTCTTGGGCCAACGCTAGTAAAAAATGACTATCCGCTTTGCTGATGCTTGGCACATCGGGTAGACCTGCGGAAGTCAGCGCTAAGAGCCACTGGATCTCAACAAACACCCGTTGGCGCATAAAAGCCGCTTCCGATAACCAGGGGCGGAGAGCGTCCACCTTGCCGGCATAGCGCCCATCCAGCGGAGAGAGCGCGGTAAGCGCCGAATCAGCTGCAGCTGCGGGAGAAAGGGATGATTTTGACTGGCTCACAATGGGCCTTTTTAAAAGGATGTCAATAAACCTTGATTTTAATGCGTTTGTACAAATGGCTCAATAATTAAGGATCAACGATTGCCCGCGCTTCATCTGCATCGGTATACTTGCACACTATGAAAATTATTGGATCTCTCACTAGCCCCTATGTGCGCAAAGTACGCATTGTTTTTGCCGAAAAGAAAATTGAAGTCGACCATGTACTTGAAAACGTCTGGGATGCGAAAACGATAATTAGCGAAATCAACCCGCTTGGAAAAGTACCCTGTCTAGTTTTGGAAGATGGTGGCGCGATGTTTGATTCACGCGTCATTGTTGAATATGTTGATACTTTAAGTCCAGTGAGTAAATTAATTCCCGCAGCTGGACGTGAACGTGCAGCAGTTAAAACTTGGGAAGCGTTAGCTGACGGTATTTTGGATGCGGGAATTTTAGCTCGCCTAGAAGCTACTTGGCGACCTGCCCCCGAGCAAAGTACAGCCTGGATTGCCCGGCAAATGGCTAAAATTCAAACTGCTTTGCAAAGCATGTCGAAGGGATTAGGTGACGCGAACTGGTGTTGTGGTAACCAATTTAGTTTGGCTGATATTGCAGTTGGCTGCGCCTTGGGTTATTTACAGTTTCGTTTTCCGCAATTGCAATGGCAAACCCAATACCCCAATCTCGCACGTCTTTATGCAAAATTGGCACAACGCCAATCGTTTATTGAGACATCGCCGCCGTAATAATTCCCCCGCCTAAGCACACCTCGCCAGCATAAAGCACAGCCGATTGTCCAGGGGTAACTGCCCATTGATTTTCAGTAAAGTGCAAATCAAATTTATTCCCAGTCGTCAACATACTACAAGCTGAGTCAACTTGGCGGTAGCGGGTTTTTGCCGCCAAGGTATTTG
>JBAXGQ010000079.1:0-7458 GCA_037139315.1 Burkholderiaceae bacterium | reverse complement strand
GCAAAATTTTTAGCCGTGTATTTACGGACCTGGAAGTGGATGAATGCTAATAAGCCTCAGGCCATTGCAATGATGAAGAAATTTTATGAGCAGGGTGGCGTAACAATTTCAGAAGCTTCGATGCGTAAAGAATTTGATACACGTCCGACCTTTGATCTTGCCGGTGAGTTGAAAATCATGGATCGCGCTAAAGGACCTTCACCAATGGACGATTGGTTCACGGCAATTGGTGCCTTCATGCTTGCAACTGGAGCAATTCAAGCGGTACCCCCTGCTAGTGAATACATTACCGATGAGTATATGAAGATGGTTAATGCAGACAAACAATTACGTGAGTTTGCTAATAACGCGAAGTAATTCATCTTTTATCAGCATCACGTCTATTTTGTGATGCGCTGAATTTGCTAATTTTGAAACTAGGGCGTTGGTTGCCCTGGTTTTGAGATTAGTCTTATATTGATTTTTAAGGATTTAGAAATGGCAATCCAGTTTTTAAAAAAAGCAAGTAAAACTCCAGAGACTGAAACATCGACAGCGCAAGAAGTGGCCCATGCCATGCTGACTCGTATTGAGCAGGAAGGTGAGGCAGCCGTAAGAGAGTATGCAGAGAAGCTGGACAAATGGTCTGGTGAAATTGTGATGAGTGACGCTGCCATTGCGGCCGTTATTCAGACCGTGCCTGCTGAAGTTAAGCGCGATATCGACTTTGCGGTGAAGCAGGTGCATGATTTTGCAGTGGCACAAAGAAAAAGTATCCAAGATTTTTCAACGCAATTGCATTCCGGGGTTACCGCTGGTCAAAAGGTAATGCCAGTAAATGTAGTTGGTTGTTATGCGCCCGCTGGCCGCTATGCCCATATAGCCTCTGCATATATGACGGTAGCAACCGCAAAGGCGGCCGGAGTTAAAAATATTATTGCCTGTTCAAGTCCATTTCGTGGTGGCGGTATTCATCCTTATGTGTTGTACGCGTTTAAAGCTGCTGGCGCTGATGTCATCATGACTTTGGGTGGTGTACAGGCCATTGCTTCATTGGCCTTTGGACTTTTTACCGGGAAGCCAGCGGATGTAGTGGTTGGACCTGGCAATAAATTTGTGGCTGAAGCCAAGCGTGCTTTGTTTGGCAAAGTAGGGATTGATGTTTTTGCCGGGCCGTCAGAAATCGCCATCATTGCCGATGAAACTGCCGATCCCAAAATTGTTGCGAGTGATCTGGTCGGTCAAGCAGAGCATGGACATGAGTCACCTGCTTGGCTTTTTACTACTTCTGCAGTCTTGGCAAAGCAGGTCATGGAGCTGGTGCCACAATTTATTAATACCCTGCCACCCATCGCTAAAGATGCTGCATTTTGTGCTTGGCGTGATTATGGGGAAGTCATTTTGTGTGACTCGAAAGAAGAGATCGTCACTATCTCCGATCGTTACGCAAGCGAACACCTTGAGGTACACGCTAAAGAGCTTGATTGGTGGCTAGAGCATTTAACTTGTTATGGATCGCTTTTTCTAGGCGAGGAAACGACGGTTGCCTTTGGCGATAAAACGAGCGGTCCCAACCATGTATTACCAACCAAAGGAGCGGCACGGTATTCAGGCGGCTTATCGGTACATAAGTTTATGAAAACCTTGACTTGGCAAAAAATGACACGTGCAGCAAGCAAAGAGATGGCTTTAGTAACTGCACGTATTAGTCGCTTAGAGGGCATGGAAGCCCACGCCAGAACAGCCGATGACCGCTTGGCAAAGTATTTTCCCGGCGAAAAACATGATTTAGGGATGCCTGTCGAATTATGAATCTACTCAACCTTTTTTCTTTAAAAAATCGTACGGCGCTGATAACTGGTGGCAGTAGTGGTATTGGCGAGGCAATGGCGCATGCATTTGGTTTAGCTGGTGCGGAAGTGATTTTGGTCGCACGTCGCGAGTCATTATTAGCTGAGGCGGTAGCTAAATTAACCCAAGCCGGTATCAAAGCCTCCTATTACGTGGCAGATTTAGAAACCATTGCTGCTGCTGAGCAATTGGGCCATACAGTATTAGCCAAACATCCAACGGTCGATATTGTGGTGAATGCAGCAGGTATTAATTTACGGGAATCGTTTGATCAAGTTTCAGCATCTTCATGGGAAAGGCAAATTAACCTCCAGCTATCGACACCATTTTTTCTGACTCAAGCATTTGCCCCGCGTATGAAAGAACAACAATGGGGCCGGATTATTAATATTGCTTCCCTACAAAGTTATCGGGCATTTCCAAATAGCGCTCCCTATGGCGCTGCTAAGGGCGGTATTTTGCAATTAACGCGTGCCATTGCGCAAGAATGGTCGAAGTACGGTATTACTTGTAATGCCATTGGCCCAGGATTTTTTCCCACAGCTTTAACAGCACCTGTTTTTGCTAATCCTGAATTAGTCCAGTTACATGCTAGCCGGACTGCAGTCGGTAGAAATGGCAAATTAGAAGATATATATGGCCTAGCGATTTTTCTTGCTAGTGATGCTTCTGCCTATTTAACTGGTCAAACCATCATGCTGGATGGTGGCTACACCTCAAGTTAGGAATTCCCATGAAAGCCTTGGTTTATACCCAACCAAATGAAATTCAATTTCTAGAGCGCGCTTATCCCGAATTAATTCCAGATGAAGTGGTGTTAAAAATTGAATCTGTCGGTATTTGTGGCAGTGATATGCATGCCTTCCATGGCCATGACCCGCGGCGTAATCCTGGATTAGTGATGGGCCATGAATTTGCAGGTACGGTGGTCGAGAGTCTTGTGCCTGCTTTTCCTGTGGGGAAGCGCGTAACAGGAAATCCACTGATTACCTGTGGCTATTGCGAATATTGCTTGCAGGGTAGAAATAATCTGTGTGCCAACCGCACAATGGTGGGCATGACTCGACCCGGCGCTTTTGCCGAGTTCATGAGTATTCCAGCGAGCTCGTTAATTTCGTTGCCAATGGGGATGAATATCGATGCGGCAGCATTAACTGAGCCTGCGGCGACGGCAGTGCATGCCATCAATTTATCGCTGAAGGCTTTACAACGCCCTATTCAAGAAGGGCGCGTACTGATCATTGGTGGCGGTGCTATTGGAATGTTAGCAGCACTACTACTTAAACATGATGGTGTGAGGCATGTAGATTTAGCTGAAGTCAATACCTTGCGCAGAGCATCAATTACCAAGCATGTTGGCTGCAATACATTTAACCCTCTTGAAGAGCCGGCCCAAGAAAATAATTATCATTTTGTGATGGACTGTGTTGGTAGTGCAGCAACTCGCAAGTTAGCGCTAGCCAGTGTGAAGCCAGGCGGGGTAATCATGCATGTTGGCCTACAAGATTGGGCTAGTGAAATTGATATGCGCAAGCTCACGCTGGCAGAAATTACCTTATTAGGAACCTATACCTATTCCACTGTTGATTTACAGGCTACTGTGCAATTTCTCCATGATGGCGTGTTTGGCGACCTTACTTGGGTCGAAAAACGGGGCTTGCAAGACGGTCCTAAAGCCTTTGCCGATCTTCATGCGGGCAAAACGGCCTCCGCAAAGGTATTGCTTAAACCATTTTTGTGATTAATTTGCGATAATCAGGTTATGTCTGATCAAGCCCTGAAAGTTAAAGTTTGGCGTGGTGGTGAAACTGGCGAATTCGTCGAGTATTCGGTACCGCGCAACCCCAATCAAACCGTGTTGGATGTGGTTACCTATATTCAACGTAAACTCGATCCAACCTTGAGCTATCGCTTTGCTTGTCGAGTCGGTATGTGTGGTTCATGTGCCATGACAGTTAACGGTAAAGCTCGCTGGACTTGCCGTACCCATGTATCGCATATCGTGGCAGGTGATAGCCTCGAAATTGCCCCCCTCAATAACTTGCCAGTGATTAAAGACCTTGCTACAGATATGCGCGAGTTTTTTACTAAATGGACGGATGCCCGCGGATTTTTTAAGGGTGATAAAACGCGCTTTGATGATTTTGCCACTGTGGTACCTGATTCTCCTCAGCGCCAGTTAGCCAATGCGGGCATTGAATGTATTGGCTGCGGAGTTTGTTACGCCTCTTGTGATGTAGTTGCGTTGCGTCCTGCATATTTAGGGCCCGCGGCATTAAATCGGGCCTGGACATTAGTGAATGACGTCCGCGATACTTCTCAGCTCGATCGCTTAAGAGCTGTGGCTGGCGACGCTGGTTGTCATGTATGCCATACCCAAGGAGAATGCTCAGAACGCTGTCCTAAAGTATTAGAGCCGACTGCTGGTATCGCTGGTTTAAAGAAATTAGTCGGTCGCGCGGCAATGAAGGGAAGTCAGTGGGGCAAGCTCTAAACTTAAGTAAGGAGTTATCGCTGGCAAGTGGGGTAAGGCAAGCTAAGCTCTGGTATTTACAGCGTATTAGCGCCATGGTATTAGGTATCTGCGTTGCAATCCACTTGGGCATTATTTTTTACGCTATTCGAGGTGGTCTTACAGCCGGTGAAATTTTAGGGCGCACTCAAGGTAACTGGTTGTTTGCCATCTTTTATGAAATTTTTGTTTTAGCTTGTTTTATTCATGCACCTATTGGTCTAGCCAACATTTTGCAAGAGCATTTTCCGCAGTCGAAATTGAGTATTTTCTGTGCCTGGTTATTGGCTGGATTAATTCTTATTTTAGGTAGTGCTGCTGTCTGGGGGTTGGTAGTGGGAGGCCCTAAATAATGCAAAGCAGACCAGTCGTTCAGTATCGCTCTAAAACCCATCTTTCTTATTGGGCGTATCTATTACATCGCCTATCAGGCTTAGCCTTAGCTTTGTTTATACCCCTCCATTTTTTTGTTTTATCTCAGTCCTTGCGTGGCCAGGCAGGTCTTGAACAATATTTACACCTTACAGAGATGCCCATCTTTAAAATTGGCGAATGGATTTTAGTCATGTTTTTAACTTTGCATTTAACTGGCGGTATTCGTTTATTAATGATTGAATTTGGCCCTTGGCGAGGCTTACGTAAAGGCTCAATTCAGTTGGGCATTATTTTGGCGATCGCCTACGGTTTAATATTTTTATATCTTGGAAGCGAATAGTCCTCTATGCAAGTTGATCTTAAGGAAGTCGAAGAAGCCTGTAAGCAGCTTTATATTCGCGCACTCAAGATGCTGCCAGATGATATTAAGCAGGGAATAGCGCAACTAAAAGCCATTGAGACCGATGCCCGCGCACAAGTTGTTTTACAAACGATGGTAACCAATATTCAAATTGCTGAGCGTGACGATAATTTACTTTGTCAGGATACGGGTTTACCAATCTACAACGTGAAGATTGGCAGAAACGTCCTAGTCGATGGTATGGCGTTAAAAGATGCAATTCGACGCGGCTGTGAGCGGGCCACCCGAGAATATCCTTTGCGGTCATCGGTGGTACATCCAATCACCCGAAAAAATAACCATACGTCTTGCGGCATTGAAATGCCAGCAATTCATCTTGATTTTATGGCGGATGCCGAAAAGCTCGAAATTGAAATGATTCCAAAGGGCAGTGGCTCAGAAAATAATTCTTTTTTAAAAATGGCAATTCCAGCTGAAGGCATGAAAGGCGTGAAAGCGTTTGTGATCGAGTGTGTCGTAGCTGCAGGTGGTAAAACTTGCCCACCCACGATTGTGGGTGTAGGGGTAGGGGGCACTTCTGATCAATGTGTGGCGTTGGCAAAAAAAGCTGCCACGCGGCCATTAGGAAGCTCCTGCAGCGATACCGAAGGTGCCTTATTAGAAACTGAATTAAGCGCTGCGGTTAATCATTTGGGGGTTGGTCCACAAGGACTCGGGGGAGATGCGACGGCATTTGCAGTCCATGTCGAGTTGGCTGCCACCCATATTACGATGAATCCGGTAGCAGTGAATATGCAATGCCATTCAGCACGCCGTGCCCGAGCTACTTTTACGCCAGCAGGTCTTGTCTATGGCTATTAATCACTTCCAAGTTGACCGCTAATGGCGCATTACGAACTTGCCACTCCCGTTAGTGAAGCTGCGATTCGACAGTTACGAATTAATGATACGGTGACGCTACAAAATACACTCTTTGGTATTCGCGATGCTACGCAAATTCATTTATTTGATCGGGGCCGTAAAACCAAATTTGATTTAAGTGGTCACGCAGTTATTCATACAGCACCCAATGTACGCAAGGTGGCGGTAAGTGCAGAATTCCCTGCGGGCTATGAGCCTGTTTGTATCGGTACGACAACCTCGGATCGGATGGAGCGTTTTACGCAACCATTGATGGCTGAGAATGGCGTACGTATCATTATTGGCAAGGGAGGTTTGCGTGAGGGTTCCGCCAACGCATTCATTGAGTTAGGCGGGGTTTATCTTGCCATTATTGGCGGTACTGCAGCGCTTGAAACGACCTGGATTGAGCAAATTGAAGATGTTGATCTCGACGATTTAAATCCTGAGTCCTTATGGCGCTTTAAGATTCGCGATTTTGGCCCTCTATTAGTGGCGATGGATAGCCATGGTGGCAGCATTTATCAAGATGTACGTAGCGAAGTCGAGATTAATAAGGTAGCCGTGTTGAAAAGCTTAGGAATTGGTTAATGATGAATACTACTGAGCCATTAAAGATAATTGAAACCGATATTCTCATCTTAGGTTCAGGTGGCGCAGGTCTATTTGCCGCCTTGCATGCCCATCAAGCAAATCCGCATTTGCAAATTACGATTGCGGTGAAGGGCTTATTGGGAAAATCGGGTTGTACGCGCATGGTACAAGGCGGCTATAACGTTGCGCTGGCTGAAGGTGATTCGGTAGAGCGGCATTTTATGGATACGATCGAGGGCGGTAAATGGCTTTCAGATCAAGACTTGGCTTGGACTTTAGTTAGCACTGCGGTTGAGCGCATTCATGAATTAGAAAATGAACTCGGTTGTTTTTTTGATCGCAACCCAGATGGCACAGTTCATCAAAAAGCGTTTGCTGGTCAAACATTTGATCGTACGGTACATAAAGGTGACTTAACCGGCATTGAAATTATTAATCGGTTAGCCGAACAAGTCTGGCAACGCGGTATTCAGCGCTTAGAAGAATACCGCGCACTCGAGTTGATTCGTAGCGCTGATGGCAAGTCATTAGCTGGCGTATTGATGCTCGATATGCGTACTGGCGAGTTTGTCTTGGTGCGTGCGAAGGCAGTTTTGCTGGCTACTGGCGGCGGTCCAACTATGTATAAATACCATACACCTTCAGGCGATAAGAGTTGCGATGGTCTAGCAATGGCCTTGCGTGCTGGCCTTGAATTGCGGGATATGGAAATGGTGCAGTTTCATCCTACGGGATTATTAGCTGGCCCTGGTACACGGATGACAGGTACGGTTTTGGAAGAAGGCTTACGAGGCGCTGGTGGCTATTTATTAAATGGCAAACAAGAGCGCTTTATGGGTAATTATGATTCTCGCAATGAACGGGCCACACGCGATATTGTGTCGCG
>JBAXGQ010000078.1:0-8136 GCA_037139315.1 Burkholderiaceae bacterium | reverse complement strand
CAGCCTGGACTAAAGTGATGAATCTCGATCGTTATGATCTCGCTTGATTTTATTCCTGACTAAATGTGACCACATGATCTGCTACTAAGTGAATACCAATTTTTTCACCAATAGCATGATCATGGTGACTTGGCACAAAGGCAAAAATTTCAGTGCCTGAGGTAAGCTTTAGGGTATAAAGAAAATCGGCGCCACGAAACGTTTTTCTCACTACCTCTGCTTGCGTTGGGCTAGCATCATCATGTTGAATATCGTCAGCACGAAGAAGAACATCAATTTCTTCGCCAACTGCGTTCTTGTGGCCCGGATCTAATACTAATTCGCCCAGTTCAATGTTTACTTTGCCACTTGCTTGGACTATGCCTTTAACAAATACACCACGACCAATAAAGTCGGCAACATAGCGATTAATGGGTTGGTGATACAAAGCGTAAGGGGTATCCCATTGAATTACTTTCCCCTCGGCCATAACACCAATCTGATCGGCAATTGCAAAAGCTTCGAATTGGTCATGGGTAACCAAAAGGGCGGTAATACGATTCTTTTTGAGGATCTCGCGCATTTCGCCAGCGAGGCGCTCTCTAAACTCAATATCTAAACTTGAGAAAGGTTCATCAAGCAAAATTAAATCAGGTTCAGGCGCCATTGCTCTTGCCAGCGCAACGCGCTGCTGTTGGCCACCACTAAGCTCATGAGGGTAAGCTTGGGCTTTATCAGCAAGCCCAACCCGCTTTAACCACTCTATTGCTAGGGGCGCTCTTTGAGCGCTGGGAAAGTGTTGCAAACCAAAGGCGACATTTTCCAAAGCGCTTAGATGCGGAAAGAGGGCGAAGTCTTGAAAGACCATACCAACCCGTCTTTGGCTGGGTGGGAGGAGTGTGTTAGGTGAGCTAACAACACTATTGCGCAGCAGGATTTCACCTTTTTGTACAGGTTCAAAGCCGCAAATAGCCCTAAGAACCGACGACTTTCCACAGCCGGAGCTACCAAGTAAGCAGCCAATTTCGCCTTGTTGCAACTCCAAATCAAGGCCTTTAACCGCAGTAACCGATCCCAGCCCATTACTGCTGGGGTAGCTAATTTCAACATGTTTTAAGGAAAGCAGGGTGTGATTCAAGTTCATCCCTATAATTTTCTCATTAATACAAATGGTTTAATGAATAACTTAAGTCTAAACGGATTGTTGATTTGATGAAGCGAATCGTAGTACCACTGTCCTTCCTGTTGTTTTTGCCCCTATTTGGGTTGGCGCTGCCATTTTTTTTGCCGGACTTCAATAGCACTACAGGCAGCACAAGTGCATCTCTGGCAACTAGTACGCTATCCCATTTATGGCATTTTGTTCTAGGCGACTATATTGTTTCGACATTCGTATTGATTGGCGGTGTTGGTCTCGGCATTTTTATTTTAGGCGTTGGTAATGCCTGGATAATTGCAAGCTATCAATTTCCCGGTAAGCAATTTTTTGCCTGGGCATTAATTTTGCCTTTAGCAGTGCCAACTTATGTGATGGCTTATTTATTTGTCGATCTATTGCAATTTTCAGGACCGATACAAAGTGCAATTCGAGCGATATGGGGATTAGATTCTTTATGGTTTTTTCCTGATCCTAGGTCCTTAAGTGGAGCGATTTGGTCCTTTTCTTTTTGTTTATATCCTTATGTATATCTCATTACTCGTACTGCTTTTTTAGAGCGTAGTAGTCGCTTGCTCGAAGTTTCTGAAACTCTTGGTTATAGTGAGATTCAGGCACTATGGAAGTTGATTTTACCAATGGCAAGACCGGCAATTTTTGCTGGTATGGCTTTAGCCCTGATGGAGGTGTTGGCTGATTTTGGTGCAGTCTCTTACTTTGGGGTACAAACTTTTGCCACTGGTATTTTTAAAGCTTGGCTATCCTTTGGTGATCGTATGGCAGCCATCGAACTTGCACTGGGCTTATTAAGTTTTGTTTTGTTAATCTTTTTTATTGAACAACGCAATCGCTCTAAGCTACGTTACTCAGCCTCGTTTCAAAGCAAGTCTTTGTCTAAGATCTTGCATGGTAGGCGTGCCTTACTAGCTTTTTTATTTTGCGGTCTAACCCTCTTCTGTGGATTTTTACTACCCGCATTTGCCCTATTACAACTGCTTTACAAGCAAGGCTTAAATATAGATACCCGTTATTTTGCTTGGCTAGGCAATTCTTTATCAGTGTCATTTATCACCGCCTTAATTTCAGTCTTGTTGGCGATATTTTTTGCCTATTCAGTAAGATTAAATTCCCGCTTGACTTGGGTTAATCGTTTATTAGGATTTGGTTATGCCTTACCAGGTGCAGTTTTAGCAATTGGAGTACTCTCTTTTTTAGAAATTTTTCAATTGGCTTGGTGGGTTTCTGCGAGCATACTCATTTTGATTTATGCCTATTTAGTTCGCTTTCTCTCTTCAAGCTTACAAAGTGTTGAAGCAGGCTTATCGCGAATTACTCCCTCAATGGATGGCTCCGCAGCATTGCTTGGCTTATCACAGGTACAGATTTTAAGAAGAGTGCATATACCTTTACTTAAGCGGAGTCTGCTTACCGCAGGTTTATTTGTCTTTGTTGACGTGATGAAAGAATTACCCGCCACTTTACTGCTGCGCCCATTTAATTTCGATACTTTGGCAGTTGCTACGTATCAATTGGCTGCTGATGAGCGCTTAGCAGAGCTCGCATTGCCATCACTAACCATTGTTCTGGCAGGTCTTTTACCGGTATTGGTGCTCTCCCGAATCATGTCTAAACCCTAATTCTTAATTGATAATCATTCTTATTTGTGATATATTAGATAAATCACAAATAACTTAAGAATAGGGCAGTTGGTTTGGAAATGAGAATGAAACTAGTGGCACAAAAGATTCCTCTTGCACTTAGTGCAAGCATACTAATTATTACCGTCTTACTTATTAACGTTTGGATTGCTAAGCCTGTTGTTGCCCAAACATCCAATGAGGTGAAAGAGCTGAACTTATATTCAGCCCGCCATTATCAAACCGATGAGGCTCTTTATAGCGACTTTACCAAGAAGACGGGCATCAAAATTAATCGCATTGAAGCAGATGACAATGCCTTAGCAGAAAGATTAAAGAGCGAAGGAAGTAAAAGCCCTGCTGATGTTATTTTGATGGTTGATGCAGCACGTCTATGGCGCGCACAAATTGATGGTTTTTTTAAACCCATTCAATCTGACTATTTGGTCAGTCGAATTCCAGCTAATTTACGCGCGAAGCCTGATGCGGAAGGCTCGACCTGGTTTGGTTTTTCGACCAGAGCCCGTTTAGTTGTGTATAACAAAGCGACTGTGAATCCGCAGGATGTCGATACCTATGAAAAACTAGCTGAGCCAATGAATAAAGGGCGGGTCTGTACCCGATCAGGTGCGCATCCTTATATGTTGTCGCTGATTGGGGCGATGATCGAGCGTCGAGGTGAGGCAGCTACGGAAGCTTGGGCCAAAGGCATGGTGGCTAACATGGCACGGCCTCCAAGAGGTGGTGATACCGATCAAATTAAGGCCGTTGCAGCAGGTGAGTGTGGTGTGGCTTTAACTAATTCATATTATTTAGTGCGATTATTACGTTCTAAAAATCCAGAAGACCAAGCAATTGTTTCTAAAATTGGCTTTGTTTGGCCCAATCAACAAACTTCGGGAGTTCATATTAATATTGCTGGCGGCGGGGTAGCCAAAAATGCGCCTCATTCTCAAGCGGCAGTTCAATTTCTCGACTACTTGGCCAGTGACTCTGCGCAAGAATATTTTGCGAATGGTAATAATGAATGGCCAGTCGTTAAATCAGTCAAAATAGAAAATGAGGGGCTTAAATTACTGGGTCCATACAAGGCGGAAAATATCTCGATTGCGGCTATTGGTAAAAATCAAATTGCCGCACAAAGATTGCTTGATCGGGTGGGTTATAAATGAGAGGCTAAACTATAGGCTCATCGACATGGAGAAAGCATGAACGTTAAAAACACTACTTTCGGCCTTACTAGTTTATTTGCTTTTTTCTGTACCTGTTACCTTGGGCTTAGTCATGCGCAAACGCCAAGCAATTGGCCAAATGGCCAAAACGTGCGCATTATTGTGCCTTTCCCCGGGGGCGCAAGTACCTTAGATTCGGTGGTCCGTGCTATTTCACCAGATATGGGAAAGTTTTTGGGTAGCGCCGTCATCATTGATAACAAGCCTGGAGCTGGAACCGTCATTGGGGTTGATGCTACCGCTAAAGCTACTGATGGTCATACGGTTGGTGGGGTTGCCAATAGCTTTACGGTAAATCAAAGTTTGGTAAAGAATTTACCTTATAACTTGAATAAAGATTTACAGCCGGTTATTTTGATGGCGAAAACAGCCAATGTGTTGGCGGTGCGCCCTGGTTTACCAGTGAATAACTTAAAAGAGCTCATCGCTTACGCTAAAAAGAATCCAGGAAAGCTATCTTATGGTTCTTTTGGTAATGGCACCACGGCACACTTTGCCGGTGAGATGCTGAAATCCCAAGCCGGAATTTATGTTGTGCATATTCCTTATCGGGGCCAAGGGCCAGCCCTAACTGATTTGTTGGCGGGTAATATCGATATGATGTTTGGCAATCTACCCGATTTCTTACCGCATATTAAATCTGGCAAGTTAAAGGCGATTGGGACAACCTACTTAACTCCTGCACCGCTTGCCCCAGAGATTCCAACTATTGCTGAGCAAGGTTTTCCAAAATTTGAGACTGATTCTTGGTATGGTATTGTTGCCCCCGCTAGCCTTTCGAAAGATGCCGTAGATAAAGTCAATAGTGCAATTAATCGTGCTTTGCAAGATCCCGCGATTAAAAAGAGTTTTTCCGAGCGCGGCATTGAAATTATTGGTGGTACGCCGGCAAAATTTGGTGAGCATATTCAAGCTGAGATTGTTAAGTATGCACAAATTGTTAAAGCTTCTAGTATGACGATTGATTAGCGCAGCATATGAACTCAGCAAGCGAATTTATTGCAGGCAATTATCGTTACCTGCCAAGTGTTTTTCAATATTCGGCAGGCGTTGTCGCTCTTCCTGGATATCGTCTTGAGCAAATTCGCTTTAAGCGCGCCATTCCTTTGCAAGATAGCTTTATTGCCATCGAAAAACATTTACGCCAGATAGGGCGTCCAATGACTGCTTTTGCCCATTGCGAGCTGCGCTCACCGCAGCAATTCGATGATCAAGGTTTTATAGCATTTAATCAGGAGTACGTTAAACAATTAGCGGCTTGGGGTATTTATCAAGCTGCAGTAGATGGAAAGAGCGCTATTAATCCTGTTGCACGAACCAATGTATGTCCAGAACATCATGGCCCACAAGTCGTTTCCATGTTAGCTTTTACCTATACCGTACCAGATCCTCTTGCCAAAAATAGTTTTGTTTTATCCGGTGGCGGTGACGCGAGAAAAGGCGCTGAACCCTATAAGGATCGCATCATTGCTTATGGCGATATTTCACCGGCTGGCTTAAGTCAAAAAATGCGCTTTGTAATTGCAGAGATGCTTTCCCGGCTTACGGCTTTGGGCTTGACATGGCAAGATGTGACTAAAGTACAGGCCTATTCGATTCATAATATTGCTGATTTAGTGAGCGAGTTACTATCTAAGCCTGGCTTAATACCGAATGGCCTTTGTTGGCATTTTGCAAGACCGCCAGTCGCGGGCCTGGAGTTTGAGATGGATTTGCGTGGTTCTGTTAATGAATTATTTTTGAATGAATAGCAAGATGACAAGTACACCAAAAAAAATTCGCGTAGCTATTGCTGGGCTTGGGGCTATTGGAAAATCACTGGCGACTAAATTAGCTGCAGGAGTCGTTCCAGGAGTGGAGTTAACTGCAGTCTCGGCTAAGAATCACGATAAAGCTGAAGCTTTTGTGAAGACTTTGGCGCACCCTGTAAAGGTATTGTGTATCGAGGAACTAGAACCCTATGCAGATGTGGTGGTGGAGTGCGCACCTGCTGAGTTTTTGGGCGATATTATTGGCCCATTTCTAAAGCAGCAAAAAAAAGCCATCGTTTTATCGGTTGGCGCAATTTTATTTAGACCTGATTTAGTTGAGTTGGCTAAGCAAACTGGTGGCGTAATTATGGTACCTACTGGCGCCTTAATTGGTTTAGATGCTATGGTCGCCGCTGCTGAAGGCAACATTCATTCTGTGCGCATGATTACCCGCAAGCCCCCCAAGGGTCTTGAGGGCGCACCTTATTTAATTGAGAATGGTATTTCTGTGGCAGGCTTAACAGAGCCCCTAAAAGTGTTTACTGGAAATGCTAAAGAAGCAGCGAAGGGATTTCCAGCCAATTTGAACGTAGTAGTAGCACTTGCATTAGCCGGCATCGGACCAGACAAAACCTTTTTAGAGATTTGGGCTGATCCGACTGTGACGCACAATACGCATACCATTACTGTTGATTCGGATTCAGCAAAATTTAGTATGACGATGGAAAATATCCCCTCAGAAAATCCCCGTACTGGGCGTATCGTGGCACAGAGTGTAGTTGCAATGCTAAGAAAGCTCACCTCCCACTTTCAGGTGGGAACTTAAGCGATTTTAAAATATGCCTATTAATAGGTTTAATAAAGGCCTCAAATGAATTTGACTGCGGAACAAAAAGAATCCATTCGCTTACGGTATTTAGAGGTGGATACATCAAATGTTGCTGATGTTTTAGATAATTTGAATTTATTGCAGCAAGGATTAGCGGCTGACTTTGGTCCTTACCCTGAAACTTGTAAGCGCATGGCAGGGTGGGCCTACACCATTCGAGGGCAGATGACGCCATATGCTCAAGGCGGTGATGCCGATAAGATGGCAGCATGTCAAGGTTTGTCTCCGGGCGAAATAAGTGTCTGGAGCGGCAATGGCGAAGGCATTTGTTATTTTGGCGAGTTAATTGCGCTGGGCATGAAGGAAAGAGGGTGTGTGGGCGCATTACTCGATGGCGGCATACGTGATGTACGCTGGCTTGGAGAGCATCAATTTCCCGTTTTTGCGCGCTATAAAACCTCGGTCCAATCGATTGGCAGATGGAAAGTGAATGCTTGGCAGATACCGATTTATCTTCGCGGACATGATGGTAGCAATGTAACCGTCCGCCCCGGCGATTTCATTTTGGCAGACGAAGATGGTGGTATTGTGATTCCGGTCGAGATAGCAGAAAGTGTCTTAATCGAGGCAGAGCGCTTAACGGTGATCGAGAAAAATATTCGTACAGAAATTGCCAGCGGGCTTAGTCTTGCAGAGGCATTAAAAAAATATGGGCATGTTTAGAGCCTGCCTAAATGTATTGAATTCCTTAAATACTTGACTAAATTACTTGACAATTAGCAATGATTCAGATACAGTGTAGGTTCTGGTCGGGACTCGTTCTGACCAAGAGGTCGGAGCTAGAACCAATAGGCTATTGTCAAGGATGCCCGGCCTCTCAAAAGTAATATGTAGTTAACCGCCAGAGACATACTGGTGAGATAGGGAAAATTTCCCTCCAGCGGAATACTGGTAAACAAAGGCTAAGCTGCAGAGATAAGTACTGCCAGTCAATGCCCAAAATTCATTGTTGATATCGACCTTAAAACCAGCCTAGCTGGTGTTTTGCTTCGTTCGCTTATTGGTCAAGCTTGGTAATTTTATTGCCTTGAATACCTACACCAGCCATTAACCCTTTTTGACTAAAGATAAAGGCGTAAATATCGGCCTGCGTGTTGATCGAGGTCATTGAGGTCGCAAATCCTTGATCGACCACAACAATGCTAGGACCAGTACCTATTTCAAAGCCTTGTGTCGAGTTCAGTGCGTCAAGCGCGCCTTCTTTCATAAAAAATAATGCGTAGCCATATTGTTGTGCGCCAGCTTGCAAACCAAATGATCCGCCAGCAGTATTGTAGTAAGCAGTTGGCTTTTCTTTTTTCCACAATACGCCTTCGCCATAGTGGCCACCAACAATAAAGCCTGCTTTAGTAATTGCCGGAAAGACTAGAACAGCTATTGCCGATGCATTTAACTTTCTCGCTTCAGCATTTTCTTTCAGTAAATTAGTGAGGGCTACCTTAGAACTTGTGTTTAACTCAGAAACGTTTACAGCTGTCGCAGACGAGCTAAA
>JBAXGQ010000077.1:0-8192 GCA_037139315.1 Burkholderiaceae bacterium | reverse complement strand
TTTTATTAATTTCTAATGTTCAAAAAGACGGTATTAATATTGGCGTTAGTGATGCGGGTCAATATTGGCATACCGATTTATCTTACATGACTCATCCCAGTCGCTGCTCAATTCTTTTATCTAAACTGATTCCTGATCCGCAGGGAGAAAAAACATTTGGCGACACGTGTTTTATTAGTACGACCGCGGCCTATGAGGCTTTAGACGAAGAGACTAAAAATCGGCTGCAGAATTTAAAGGCAAGACATTCTTATAGCGCTCGTTATGCTAAGTTGCAAGAAGGGGGGAAAAGTACAAGGCCTCCGTTGACCGAAGAGCAAAAAAAGCAAGTGCCTGAAGTTGTTCATCCCGTTATTAGAACCCATCCTATGACTGGCAAAAAATCGATTTATGTGAATGAGGGATTTACAACCGAGATTCTAGATTTACCCACTGCTGAAAGTAAAAAACTACTTGAGCATTTATATGAGCATTGTCAGTCTGAAGACTTCATGTATCGTCATCAATGGCAAGTGGGTGATGTACTGATGTGGGATAACTGTTCCACGCAGCATTTAGCTATACCGGATTATGGGCTAGAGCAACATCGCTTAATGCACCGCACAACAGTTCAAGGTTCGGCGGTATTTTAATTTACTGATATTGCTCTTTATAAAGGCCACCAATGGTGGCTTTTATTTTATTTTTTGCCAAATTACTGAGGGTTATGATGAAGCGCTATCAATTATTTATTAATGGAACATGGACGAACCCCATTGGTAACAGTTGGTTTGAAACTGTTAATCCTTTTACGGCCAAAGCTTGGGCAGAGATACCTCGCTCTTCAGCAGAAGATGCTAACGCAGCCATAGTTGCAGCCCATGACGCCCTGACAAAAGGCGCATGGGCAGATATGACTGCCACGCAACGCGGTCTCTTGTTGCATCGCCTAGGCGATTTAATTGCCCGGGATGCCAAAAAACTAGCTGAGATAGAGGTTCAAGACAACGGCAAACTTTTAGCAGAAATGCATGGCCAACTTAATTACGTTCCACAATGGTTTTATTACTATGGGGGCCTTGCCGACAAAATTCAAGGAACCACTTTGCCTTTGGATAAAAAAGGCTATTTTAGTTTTACTCGGAATGAGCCTCTTGGGGTTGTAGTAGCAATTACCCCCTGGAATTCACCGCTGCTACTGGCCAGTTGGAAATTGGCCCCAGCCTTAGCCGCTGGTTGTACAGTGGTGATTAAGCCTTCTGAATTTACTTCTGCCTCCACCCTAGAGCTCATGAATTTATTTGATGAGGCAGGGTTTCCTCCTGGCGTTGTAAATGTTGTGACAGGCTATGGCAATGAGATTGGGGCTACTTTAGTAGAGCACCCATTAGTGCAAAAAATTACCTTCACTGGATCTGATGTCACTGGCAAAGCAATTAATGAGCAGGCAGGTAAACAACTTAAGCACACCGCAATGGAGTTGGGTGGTAAGTCGCCAAATATTATTTTTGAAGATGCTGATATTGAACAAGCAGTTTATGGCGCAATTTCTGGAATATTTGCTGCAACTGGACAAACTTGTATAGCGGGCTCACGCTTATTGGTACAAGAGTCAATCTATGATCAAGTGGTTGATAAGCTCTTAGCAATCGCAAAGACGGCAAAGATGGGCAATCCGATGGACTCAACCACCCAAGTGGGACCGATTACGACTCAAGCCCAATATAAAAAGGTTTTAGATTACATTGCCATCGCCCATGCAGATGGTGCCAAACTATTACTTGGCGGCACTCCCGCCAGTAACGCCGAGTGTGAACAAGGTTGGTTTATTGAGCCCACTATTTTCGGGGATGTCAAAAATACAATGCGCATTGCTCAAGAGGAGGTTTTTGGACCGGTATTATCCATTCTTAAATTTAAAGATGAGGAAGAGGCGGTGTCCATCGCAAATGATGTGCGGTTTGGTTTAGCTGCCGCTGCCTGGACTAAAGATATGGGTAGAGCAATTCGGATGTCTGAAAAACTTAAAGCGGGAACGATCTGGATTAATACGTATCGAGCCGTTAGTTTTATGGCTCCTTTTGGTGGCTATAAAGATTCCGGACTTGGTAGAGAAAACGGCATTGATGCCATTAAAGAATACTTACAAGTAAAAACTGTATGGATTAACACTGGGGCCGCAGGTGGCAACCCTTTTGTGATGAGATGATCCTTTGGCCGATTAGTTTGGCAGATTTGATTACTAGGCACTGAATGCAGGGTTTATTCCACTCTCAGCTTAGAGGGTCCGAAGGTGGGTATTTTTCAATGAAGATAAAATTGTAGTAACATATCTACATTCTAAAGTAGCAGGAGATTCCATGACAATTACTACTGTATCCAGTCGGCAATTTAATCAAGATGCTAGTGCAGTAAAAAAGGCTAGCCAATCGGGACCAGTGTTTATCACTGATCGGGGCCGACCTGCCCATGTTTTATTAACTTATGCAGCATATAAAAATATGTGTGGCAAAGAAGCCAAGATTGCGGATTTATTAGCTCTGGCTGGTATGGAAGACATTGATTTTTTGCCTCTACTCAACCGAGATATAGCTAAACCAGCAGAATTTCCATAATGTATTTACTCGATACAAATGTAATTTCTGAAATCCGTAAGATCCGTTTTGGAAGCGCCAACAAAAATGTAGCCAAATGGGCAGATGATGTTGATGCGAGGGAACTATATCTTTCTGTGATTACGGTTGAAGAGCTCGAGATTGGGGTTTTATTACTAGAGCGACGAGATCCCAAGCAAGGCATTGTTCTTAGGGCTTGGCTTGATCAACAAGTTTTACCTGCTTTTGAAGGACGGATATTAGAAATTGATATGGCTATCGTTTTACGTAGTGCACATTTACATGTGCCAAATCCAAAGCCATTAAGAGATGGCTTAATTGCCGCAACCGCATTAGTTCATAGCATGACTGTAGTAACACGCAATGTAGATGATTTTAAAATGGCAGGGGTAAAAATTTTTGATCCTTGGTAATCAATGGCCGCCGAACGTATTTAAAGACATTAGCCCTATTTCACTAGACCCAAACAGAGATTCTTGGTGTCACTTGACCGAATTGAATAACAAGACGCTTTATCTCGCTTGGCTTGGCCCAGGCAGAGATTTTTAAGATCCTCTTCCCCAATTGAATAACAGTAAGAAGCATCATTTTTAGAGATTCCCAGACAGTAATTCTTTTTATCAGCATTATTGATTGAATAACAGTATGACGAGTCGGCAAAAATAAGCGGTGCACTTAAGGCGCCAATAATCAGTAAGCGTATTTTCATAAAATAGATAGACCATTTATATAAGGCGTTTTACTTTTTCTTGTTAAACCATAGCAGAAATACCGAATTTAAGTACATTCCTACAAATAAATCCGATTATCTCCCTAGGCAGATTTTTTCACAGTAGTTACGCTGGATTCTTTTGTTAACGAAGGGAAATAAGATGCTCTTAATTGACTACACCCACAAGCGAATCCGCCTTTTCCGTATTGAACTGAATTACCTTATCTTGATCTCGATTTGCTTGGTCTGTATCTTCTGGCGATTGCTGGTTCTACTTAAGCTTATTTGAGACGGCTTGGATGGCCAAGCTAAAGGTATTTATGGTTGGGTGGTATTTAGGCTTTTATCCGGGACCCTAGGCAGTAGGAATAAAATCGTCTCCAGAACTACTCAGGAGACTTCGGATGAAAAATAAAGCCATTCTACTTTTTATTGCAATTGCGGGATGGTCCTGCTTAAGCGCCTCAGTAGGCGCGCAAACCCGTTTCCCAACCATAGCCCCCGAGCAATATACGGCCGAGCAAGCAAAGGTTGCGGAGGAATTTTTAAAAACCCGTAAGCGTGCAGTGTATGGTCCTTTTGAGCCATTAATGTATAGCCCCCAAGTGATGGCCCAAGCTAGCTCTATGGGTAATTACTTGCGCTATAACTCAGCTTTTAGTAACAACCTCAGTGAATTTGCAATTTTGATTACTGCCCGCGCCTGGTCGCAAGATTATGAATGGAGCGTACATGCACCCATTGCCCGTGATGCTGGTATTAAGCCAGAAAAAATTCAAGCGATTTTAGAGGGTAGAAGACCGCTTGGCATGACCGATGACGAAGAAATGATTTATAACTTTTTAACTGAGCTTAATCAGAATAAAAGCGTCTCTGATGAAACGTATGCCAAGCTCGAAAAGCGCTTTAATAAAAAAGGCGTGATTGATTTAGTCGGGATCAATGGTTACTACACTTTTTTGGCGATGCAATTGAATGTGATTCGCCAACCGATTCCTAAGGATGGAGTGAAACTACCAAAGTTTCCAAGTTAATACAACATGCCCAGCTCGACCATTCCTCTGACTTGAGAGGTATTCGTGCCATTTGCGCCAAAGCTTGCGCCAGCGGTGGCATTTACTGCTTTTACGAGGGATGCCTCGAAGCGCATAAAGTATTGCTCAAATTGATAGGTAGGGGTGATGGTAAAAGTCCATGCTGAGCTATTGGGGCCGTAAAGCAATATTGGGGCCCCAGCTACATTGCCCCCGTTAGTGGATAAATACTCTACGCGCACTGGTAGGCTTATATTCTTTAATTTGGCTTCGCCCATTTCTGTGGGGCGCATTTTATAGTTCGCCAATATCGCACCGCCCCGAGTGGTGTATGAAACAGGTATACCAATCGAAGGATTGGCGGGTATCAATGAATATTGTAAATAAGGCACAACTTGCCAATGTTCAGAGCTAAATTTATATACGACATTAGCAATTTGCGAATTATTTTGTAACAAAGGGGTATTAAACGTATTCGCATTATTAGGGCTAAATGAGCCGACGTAGCTAATATCAAGCTGATGGCTTTGATTCATTTTGTAACTAGCTGAGGCACCCAGCCAATTATATTTTCCTGAATACGCGCCATCATTGAGCGTTAAAGACATAGCGATCTTATCTTGGGTGTGATTAACCTGAATACCGCGGGTAATGACATTCGTTTGGGCCCATAAAATACCGCGGGCAATATTTAAGTTTTGATAGGTAAAGCCAGACTCATAACCGCCCATGGCTTGCAGTTTGCCTATTAATGCAGACCAATTGCTATTGGGCACATAGGCCGCGTAAACCTGGGGGATATATCCATAAGTATCGTTAGTGTAAAAACTCGCTCGCTTGTAAGGCGCACCTAATCCTGGAAAACTGTATAAACCTGCTTTCATAAAAAATTGCGCTACCCCAGTATTTTTTTGCAAAAGCAGCTGCGCATTCGCAACATCGGCAGTTGTGCTTGGATAGCCTGGAGTAACATTAGTTTGAGTAACTCCTAGGCCGCTTACTGCAGCTGAGGCAATCCATTCGCCATATTGCCCTAAATCAATTGCCAGCCCCTTGCTGCTAAATTCCAGCGCGTTGTCCATATTGATGCCTATTTGAATATTATCGGTTGGGGTGGTGGAGATAAAGGACTGGTGAATCGCCGTTTGGCAAAAGCCACTATTGGCAATAAGCCCTAGTGCTGTAGCCAAAATACTGCAGTAAATTGACGGATATTTTTTAGAGTGCAAGCTTGGCTTTAGAAGATGTTTGAATAGAAGCGAAAGCGAAGAGGACGAGCCCAACCCCCGGCACTGGCAGTACTTGGGTTTGGCTGCTTCGTTCCCGACCTGACCAGGTTACCAAGCCACCATGCGAGGAGGCCCGTCCACCCACATTTTAGCCTTGTTCGAATACCTATGGCAGTATTAGGATTGGTTCGATCCAAGGGCGGTAAAAAATGAATATGAGCTTAGTCAGAATCGCGTTAATGTCGATGATGGTCGGCCTTAGTGGAATTGGTTTCTGCTTAGCTCAAGTTAACCCTCCCGCGGCTTCAGAAGGCGATATTGAATTAGAAAACATAAAAGCCCCACCTAGAAATATTAAGGATATTTTGCAGGTGCTTGATACTAGTAAGCAAGACTTTACTGCTCAGGATGAAGCAAAAAAGATTTTGGCATCTCCTAAGCCAGAATCAAATGATCCCAAAATATTAAATAATTTTTATTATAAACAAGCTAAGGCATATGAAAGATTTGGTAACTATAAAGCTGCCGTTGCTATTTATGAAAAAATAATCACTGAATACCCTCTCACTGGAGCAGCTGGTGCTGACGAGCTTCTTTATTATTCATTGGCTGAAATGAGAAATGGTAATCCTTTTAAAGCAATTGACTTAATACAGCGAGCATATGCAATAAATTTTTCGATCGGCAATCAAAGGGGTTTTATATCCAATAATCGTATTTTAATTCAATATTTTCTTACTATTGGCAACTTAGAAGCTGCAAAAAAGACTATGGGCTTGCTTGAAACCCAGTTAGAACAACTATTAGCAAATCCTAAAGTACGTTTTGTTGACAAAGTGCGCTTAGAGGGTCAGGTTGAGACTGTTAGGGGGTCAATTTTTCTTAGAGAGGGGCGATCAGTTGAGGCAGAAAGAAGATTTCGGAAGGCCATAAAATTAACATTGGAAACCATAGCTAATTTTCAGAGCGTCAACAACGAGCTAAACTCCGCTGAACGAAGTGCTGATAGTACTAGAGTAATTGATGGTATGAGTAGACTAGCTGAACTTCAGGATCTCCTAGCAACGGCATTTTTAAATCAGTATAGATTTATAGATGCTGAAATAATGGCTAGAGAGAGTATTAACACAGTGATAAGCTCCTTTGGAGTGGTAGCTCCTGAAATTACTTCAGGTTTAACCACGTTAGCAAATACTCTTTTGGCTCAGGGGAGGGTTGATGAAGCTCGTTTTTTAGCCCTTGAGTCTTTAAGAATATTAACTTTAGGTAATTCTGATGAATTATCGACCCGGATGATAAGGCAGAAAAATTTTCTCGGGCAAGTTCTTGCCGCTGAGGGTAAATATGCTGAAGCAGATAAAATTTATTCAAATTTATTAAGTAATTTACAGAAAGACCCTGAATTATTGGTTAAGTTTCAACCAAGAAATTTAAGTTGGGTACTAGCCATGCTTAAAACCAACAAAGCAGCTCAAGCTACCGAAATGACCGATGTGCTTTTAAAGCAGGCAGTGCGCCGGATGGATAAAAACTCGGCTAATTTAGCAATGACGCGCGCTTTTCATGCCTCAGCCTTACAAGCCGATGGTAAAAGTAGTCCGGCAGCTACCGAATTTAAGCAGTCCATCCCCATTTTGATTAATCAAGCCCAAAATAATACTGAGAACGCAACCAGCAGCTTTATTCAGACCCAACGCCTCAATTTTGTCTTGAGTAATTATTTGGCACTCCTTGCCCAAATCGCTAAAGCAAGTCCCTCTCAATCCGGTGATGCTGCTGCCGAGGCCTTTCAAATTGCTGATGTGGCGCGCGGAAGTGGGGTGCAACGCGCCTTAACCGAGAGTGCCGCGCGCGCTTCGATTAAAGATCCCCAACTGGCGACTTTAGCGCGTCAAGAACAAGATTTGCAACAGAGAATAAATGCATTATCTGCCTTACTTACTGGTCTTTTATCCACCCCCGCTAATCAACAACTCCCGGGAGTACAAGCTAAGCTTAAAACCGATATTGATACCTTTAAAGCTGAGCGTGACCTGATTAAAAAAGAGATTGAGAAGAAGTTCCCCGAGTACGCGGAGTTAGTTGACCCAAAACCAGCGACCGTTGAGCGCACCCAAAAGCTTTTACGTCCCGATGAAGTTCTAGTGTCTTGGTATTTTGCCGATACAGTAGGTTATGTCTGGGCGATTAGTAAAGACGCTCCGGTGCAGTTTGTGCAGCTGCCGATTGGTCGGGCGCAAATCGCAAAAGAAGTCGCGCAACTGCGTAAATCCTTAGACCCCGGTGTCACCACAATTGAAGAGATCCCGCCCTTTGATGTGGTGCTCGCTAATCAACTCTATCAACAGATCCTAGCTCCCGTGGAGTCCGCACTAAAGGGTAAAAAGGTCATGATTGTGGTACCCCACGCAGAACTAGGGCAGTTGCCTTTATCGGTACTTGTCACTAAAGCTACGACTCAACCACTCAAGGTAGGAACTCCTTTTGCAAGCTATAAGACTGTGCCTTTTTTAACCAAAGACATTGCCATTGCCCAGATACCGTCAGTTACAGCCTTAACAGCCCTACGAAGCTTGCCTGAGGGGGATCCGAATCGCAAGAGCTTCGTCGGTTTTGGGGATCC
>JBAXGQ010000076.1:0-8282 GCA_037139315.1 Burkholderiaceae bacterium | reverse complement strand
ACACCATATCCCCTGAAGACATTAAATTAAAGCCCAAGGGAAATAATTGCTCACAAGCCGAATTAGCATTAATCATAATCTCTAACCCGATTTGCAATAACAATAAAAGATTCATCGTCAAGACCAGGAATTTGGTCGGGATTCTGAATACCCATTTTGGCCCAGATATCAAGGGCATCTGCACAGTCACTAAATTTTTCTAGTCTCTGGCCCAAGCTTTTATGCTGCCTTAATAATTCCTCAAGGCTAAGCGGAACTGGTTTGCCGAAATAAGCTGCGATGGTCGCACGTATATTTTCAATTGAATCTTTTGTATAGGCTTGTGCTTCATTTTGTAAGTAGCGATGCTTACCGCCCATAGTTCTCCACACTAAGGCCTTATCACGGGCATCAAATTCTTCAACCCCTTTTTGCGACTCAATCACCTCAGGACCCGAAACAGATAAGCGACCCTGTTCAGTAATTAAAACGTAATCGCAGCATCTCGCCACAATTCCAATGCCGCCATATATTCCATTTGAACCAGCAGAAATCGCAATTACAACTACACCCATTGAACGCGCTTTAAATAAGGCTCTTTGTATTTCAGCTATGGCAATAAGTCCCGCATTGGCCTCATGAAGACGGACGCCACCCGTATCTAAAATTAAAATAACGGCAGCGGGCTTTTCTATCGCAGCCCGCTCAAGTAAGCCGGTTAATTTTGCACCGTGCACTTCACCCACAGAGCCGCCCATAAAGCCGGGCTCCTGAGCTGCACAAAATACTTTCCTCCCCTCCAGCAAGCCTTCCCCTATGACAATGCCATCATCGAATGCAATTGGCATACCGAGCGTTTTTAAGTGTGGACTTGAGATCCGCTTAGATGGAGGCAAAATCTCCTGAAAACTTGCTGCGTCTAAAGTTAATGAAATACGTTCACGTGCTGAAGATTCATATAGACCAGTAATATTTTCTAATCTCATGGTGTTTCTTTCCATTGCTGTGCCGCCTGAGCAAGTCGCAGCTGAACTACTGCTGGAGTTGCCCCACCATCATTAATCGTAATTAGGGTATTTGCAAATCGCTCTTGTTCGGCAAAGTCTGAAAGTACTGCTTGCCATGTTTGCTCAAAACCATCAATCGAAGTCTCTAAAGAAAATTGAGTGCACCCTTTTAAATCAGCCTCCTCCACTAAGACCTCTAAATTACCTGACCCAACTACACCGACAATAATCGGTTTTTTACTATCTAATTGAGACTGATTTGACCAAGGGCCAAACTTAAATTCAAAAGTTTCCATATTTACCAATTCCTAAAACGTTTAGGTGGTTTATATAAACCATCAGACCAAAAAACTAAATCTTTAATCGACCTTGCTGCCAATAGATTACGCGTTGCCATACGCGGATCTATACCTAAATCAATGGGTCGCTGAATGATTTTTTTGCTAATTAATTCTTCTACGACTTTTTTATTTCTAGCAAGTCCTACAGGGGTATATCCCGCCACCCCTCTAATTGCCTGTTCTCTTTCGGCCAAATTACTGCAGCGATGAAGGTGTGCAATGCCTTCCTCGGTAACTAAGTGAGTAACATCGTCACCATAAATCATGATTGGCGGAATACTTAACTTAAAATCTTCCATTAATTGCCAGGCATCTAATTTATCTACAAAAGTAGCTTGCATCTTATCTTTAAAGGTTTCAACCATTTGCACTACTAGCTTTCTCCCACGAGGTATTGCAGATTTTCCTGGATGCATACTTTCCTCGCCAGCTTTTAACCATGCTTTGCTAGCATGACGTCTGCCCCTGGAGTCAGATCCAAAATTAGGTGCCCCACCAAATCCAGCAATTCGATTTAAAGTTGCTGTCGATGAATTGCCTTCGGTATCAATTTGTAAAGTTGAGCCGATAAATAAATCGGCGTAGTGGCCAGCAAGTTGGCAAAAAGCCCTATTCGAGCGGAGTGAGCCATCTGGGCCAGTAAAAAAAATATCCGGACGAGCCGCAACATAATCCTCCATCCCGAGCTCTGAACCTGCGCAATGAATATTTTTAATAAAACCAGACTCTATTGCAGGGATTAAAGTGGGGCATGGATTAACACTCATATATTCACAGACCTTACCCTTTAATCCTAGCGCCTCACCATAGGTAGGTAAAATTAGCTCAATAGCCGCAGTATCAAATCCAATTCCATGATTTAGTCGATTAATCTCATAAGGGATATAAATACCCTTAATCACCATCATGGCCATCAAAATCTGCACCTCAGTAATTAATGCAGGATCTCTCGTAAAGATTGGCTCGATATAGTGATTCTTAGGTGCCTTGACAATAAAAGTAACCCAATCGCTAGGTACGTCAATGCGCGGTACATTTTCAACTATCTCATTTACTTGGGCGATTACGATGCCATTTTTAAATGCTGTGGCCTCAACAATCGGTGGCGTATCCTCAGTATTTGGTCCTGTATAGAGATTACCCTGAGGATCTGCGCTTTGAGCCGCAATAAAAGACACTCGCGGGGTCAAATCAACAAAGTAACGGCTATACAGTTCTAAATAGGTATGAATTGCGCCAACCTCAATTAGCCCCTCTTTAATCAACTTTCCTAAGCGCACACCTTGCTCGCCTGAATAACAAAAATCTAATTTTTTTGCAATTTTTTTTTCGAAAATATCTAAGTGTGCAGGAAGGGCAATGTTTGACTGCACGATATGCAAATCGTGGATTATTTGGTTATTTACTGCCGCCAATGATTGTGATAAAAAATCAGCATGTTTTTGGTTATTACCTTCAATGCAAATCTTATCTCCAGGCTCAATGACCAGCTCAAGTAGGCGAACTATATCCTCTTGTGAAACATACTTATTATTTGTAATTGTTCTTGCCCGCTCGAGGCGTTGAGCTAAATTAAGCTCAAGCGTATTCCATTTTTTCATGGGAACTTTTTCTGCACTACGCCATTAACTATCAAGCGTGATTTTCGCCTCTTTAATCACTGCCCCCCATTTTCGATAGTCCGACTGAATCATCGACTGTATTTCGGCGGGTGATTTAGGGACGATGTCATCATTACCCAATTTTTTAAGCTCGCTAACTACGTTAGGCTCAAGGATGATCTGCTTAAGATTCGATTGATATAAAGTCGTAACAGGTACTGGCATTTTTGCGGGACCGACCATATAAAAGCGCAGTACCGCCTCATAATCTTTTAAGCCTTGTTCTGCGATTGTTGGCACATTAGGCAAGGAACTCGATCGAACCAACGAGGTAACCCCTAAGGCCTTGGCTTTTCCAGCCGCAATCATTGGAAGAGCAGGCCCAATTGTGGCGAACATTATCGGAATTTGACCCCCTATGAGATCTGTTAATGCAGGTCCAGCTCCGCGATAGGGAATATGTACGATAAAAACACCGGCTTTAGCTTTAAAGAGTTCGCCAGCTAAATGATGGACAGATCCGACACCAGAACTTGCATAACTAAACTTGCCAGGGTTCGCCTTAGCTAAAGCGATTAATTCTTGGACGTTTTTAACTTCTAATGCCGGATTCACAATTAATACTAATCCTGTAGAGCATACATAAGACAAGGGAGTGAAATCAGTTAGGGGGTCATATGCCACTTTGCGCAAATGCGGCATGATGCACAAGGGTCCGGTATCAGTTAGACCAATAGTGTAACCATCAGGCGTGCTTCTAGCCACATATTCAGCACCAATTGATGCGCCTGCGCCCGGTTTGTAGTCCACCAAGACAGTTTGCTTTAAATTTTGTTCTAATGGCCTCACAATAATGCGTGCAGTCGCATCAGTGGCTCCACCAGTGGTATAGCCAAGCACAAGTTTGATCGCCTTATCTGGCCAAGACTGTGCCCAATTGCGTAAAGAAAAAAATGTGCCTGAAATGGCAAGTATGGATTTAAGTGCAAACCTTCTATTTAAAGTCATTTTAATCTCCAAAGTGCCAAAATTAATACCAACAGATTCCTAATACTACATTGAAAAAATAACCTAGAAGCGCGATTCTATTTATAAGCAATTTTTAAAAGATCAAAAGATTAGTCCGTAAGTCATCATCAGCAAGGTACCAGTTAATAAGGCAGGAACTAACCGCTTCTGAGGATTTGAAAGCATTATGGCTAAACATAGGGCGCATAAACTAATGCGCAGATAAACTGGTACAGTTGTTAATAAGCCAAAAGGCAGAATAATCATCCGTACTGTAAGTGCTGCGACCATTGCGTAAGTTACCGCGGAAAGCCACTGAAAAATCGGGCTTTCTTGATTAATCTTTCCTGACAGTAAAACGCCGATAGCGCGACATAAATAAGTGCCGATACAAGCGCCGGCAAGTGCTAGCCAAATACCCCAACCCTGTAGCGCAGTGTTCATAATGATTGATCTTTAAAGCAGTGACGAAAAAACTGGCGATCGATAAAATAAGCAACCGTGCCAGCCACCACTCCAGTGACGAGCAAACTCGAATCCCGATCTAATAAGTAAAAGCATGGGCCTAGAATGCCGCCCAAAATAATTGCCAGGCGATTAAGGGCGGTCTTTACTTCTGTAAAGGTCAATAAGAAAAATAAAGGGTTAATAAAAACTAGTCCCAAGGCAATCCAATTAGGCACAAAACCAGCTAACAAATAACCTAAAATTGTTGCGGGGAAACTAATTGCCCAACATAAAATACCCAAACCTAGGTAATAGTGCAAGCGATGCTTTGATTCAATTGCCTGAAATTCCCGCATCGATACCGCCCATGCGGTCATCGCTAATAAATGCACAGAAGCATAGAGCTTTCGATTCCGATGACGCGGATGTAACTGTGGAAACAAAGTTACTGTCATCGTAACGAAGCGCGTCGATGTCAAAGTGACAGCGAGGATAATTGCTACTACCGATGAACCAGAAAGTACCATATCTAACAACACTACTTGGCCGGGCAAGGCAAACATCAATAAAGTACTTAATGAGGTAAACCAGAGATCGACATTATTTGTCTTGGCCATTGCGCCAAAACCCAGCATACCGGCGAATAGAACCATTGCGGGAGCACCAGAGGCATACCGAAAGCCACTCCAAAAGGCCTCTTTACGATCAGTAAAACGGGCTTGCTCATTTCCATTGAGCTCTTCAGAGCCCGGCGTCAGAAAGGGTTGTGGGGTTTGTGGCGGAGGTGTAGCAGCAGTCATAAGCTAGATTGTAGGTTCTGCTTGTAAAGCCCACAGAATATGTTCGCGCACTAAATCATCTGCACTATCCAAAGCATGAGTTAAAGCAAATCTTATTTCAGCACACTCGTTTAAATTTAATGCAGCATTAGCCAGCGCATTCCCCATGGCTACAGCTAAATTACGCCGCCAGCGGCTATAACCAATCCGCCGAATTGCACTCCCTTCATGTCGCTGCTCAAACTCGGCTTTAGTCCAAGACCATAATGCCAATAAACTTTGCTCGCCTAGGCCATGGCGCTCCACAAAATCAGGCACGCTGGAACGTTTGGCAAATTTATTCCATGGGCAAATTAATTGGCAATCATCACACCCATAGATACGGTTGCCCATCGGTCGCCGAAATTCAAGCGGAATTGCCGCAGGATTTTCAATCGTTAAGTAGGAAATGCATTTACGCGCATCGAGCTGATAAGGCGCAGTAATAGCTTGTGTAGGGCAGACATCAATGCAAGCGGTACACGTACCGCAATGCTGTACTTCCTCAGGGTCAACGGGTAGCGCAAGATCAACTAAGATTTCACCCAGAAAAAAGAAGGATCCCGATTCGCGATTTAAAAGTACAGTATGTTTTCCACGCCAACCTAAACCCGCTTTACGCGCAAGTTCTACTTCCATTAAGGGCGCTGAATCGGTAAAGACGCGATACCCAAAAGGACCGATGCGGCTTTCAATTGCTTTGGCAAAATCATGTAAACGACTACGTAAAACTTTGTGATAATCGCGCCCCCGGGCGTACATCGAAATGACTCCGGCACGAGGGTTGGCCAATTGCCGCCATTCTTGATCTATGTCATGATCGTCGGGTAGATAGTTCAAGCTGACGCAAATGACACGAACTGTGCCAGGCAAGAGTAATTTTGGGTCAGCGCGCAAAAGTGCATGACGACTCATATAATCCATGTGACCGTGGCGACCTTCAGCTAACCAGTGATGCAAGCGCTCTGTGGCCTCACCGAGGTAGGTGTCGGTAATACGCAAACGGTCAAAGCCGAAAATAGTGGCTTGTTCACGTAACCATGCAATATTCATATCAAAGTACACATTGAATCAATTAAGTAAACATTGTAGGCAGGAAAGCGAAACGGGGGATCTAGCTAGATCTCTAGGCCAAGCGCTGGCTCAATATTTCCAGGAATTCCCTGGCGGACACCTTAATCTGGCACTGAGCGGAGAACTCGGTGCCGGTAAAACGAGTTTTGCCCGTAGCCTCATTCAATCCTTGGGGCATCTGGGTAAAGTGAAAAGCCCTAGTTATGCCTTGTGTGAACCCTATTCGATCACGGTAGCGCAGCACTCGATTGCTTTGCATCATTTTGATTTATTTCGCATGCGTAGTGCATTGGAATGGCAAGAGGCTGGTTTTGCTGATTTATTTGCCGCGCCCGGCCTTTGTTTAGTTGAATGGCCGGAAAAAGCGGGAGATACGCTACCCGTCTTTGATCTCTCTATTGCACTCAAAGCGCGGCAAGCTGAATGTGAACGCGACATTGATATCACAGCGCATTCTCCCGCAGGGCAAAGCATCGTATTAAAGCTTGAAAGCTAAGTTAAATGTGATGGCTAAAACTTCCTCAATTAATCAGATTAAGCGTCGCACCTTAAGACGTTCTGCTAAAGCAGTTTTGGGTTTAGGGGGATTGCATAAGGCAGGATTTTTAATGCTGCTGGGCGTCAATGAAATTGCCTATGGCGCGAAGATTATGGGAGTGCGAATTTGGCCCTCCGAAGATTACACGCGTATTACCTTAGAGTCCGATACGCCGTTGCCAATTACGCAACAGATGCTAACGAATCCCGATCGACTAGTGGTTGATGTGCAAGGGCTAGAACTAAATTCCACCTTAAAAGATTTAGTAGCTAAGGTGAAGCCTAATGATCCTTATGTGTCACAAATTCGCGTGGGTCAATTTCAGCCCAATGTAGTGCGCTTGGTGTTTGACTTAAAAGAGCCTGTTAAGCCACAAATTTTTACCCTTGACCCAGTTGCCGAATACCAATACCGCATGGTCTTTGATCTTTATTCAGCCACCCCACCCGATCCCTTAATGGAATTAGTAAAAAACAGTGCCCGCAAAGAAAAAGCCCTTGAACAATTAAATGCCCAGCCCGATTTAATTGCTGAGTTTGCCAATAAAGAATTACCGTCCAATAAAAATTTGGCTTTACCAAATAAAGAGGCTGGCGCTAGCCGCTATAAACGCTTAATTACGATTGCGATTGATCCTGGCCATGGCGGCGAAGACCCTGGCGCTATTGGAGCTCGAGGCTCGAAAGAAAAACAAGTAGTACTAGCGATCGCCAAGCGCTTAAAAGAGAAAATTGAGAATGTTCCCTATATGCGCCCCTACCTCACGCGAGATGGCGATTATTTTGTACCACTGGGAGTGCGAGTTCAGAAAGCCCGCCAAGTACAAGCGGATTTATTTGTCTCGATTCATGCTGATGCATTTATCCAACCCAATGCCAAGGGGGCTTCGGTATTTGCGCTCTCTCAACAAGGGGCCTCAAGCACCGCTGCCCGCTGGATGGCGAACAAAGAAAATGCCTCTGATTTAATAGGTGGGATCAACATCAAAACTAAGGATGCTCAAGTGGCCAATCTTCTCTTAGATATGTCGACAACCGCACAAATTAAAGATTCTATGCAAGTAGCGCAGGCCATACTGCAACAAATTGGTGGGTTTGCCCCCCTACATAAAGGCAAAGTAGAGCAAGCCGGCTTTGCCGTCTTAAAAGCACCCGATATTCCCTCTATTTTGGTAGAAACAGCCTTCATCAGCAATCCAGAAGAAGAAGCCCGACTGAATGATGAGGCTTACCAGGATCGCATTGCAGAAGCCATTTTGAAGGGAATTAAAGACTACTTTGCTAAAAATCCACCAGTGGCGAGACGCGTTAACTCCTGATTCACTGGGGCTGCTAGCAATCTTCAAGATGTCCCGCAACAAATTGCTATAATTTCTTTCTTTCTGGGTCGGTAGCTCAGTCGGTAGAGCAGCGGACTTTTAATCCGTTGGTCGTGGGTTCGAATCCCGCCCGACCCACCATATAGAATAA
>JBAXGQ010000075.1:0-8321 GCA_037139315.1 Burkholderiaceae bacterium | reverse complement strand
GCAAAAGATTTTCGCAGATCTGCTAAAGAAAAAAATAACGCACTTTTTCTAAAAGTTGATAAAGAATTAAATGACTTAACAATTCGAGCCGCTAAAAATGAATATGCGGCAGCAGCTATGACTACTTTGCATGGAATGTCGCGCCGTTTTTGGTTCGGAAATTTTAATCAGGAAGTAAGTATTTCAAGTATTGCCGTTTTACACGCTACGCTAGCAGATGAAATTGCCGCAGGGCACGAAGAAGCTGCAGGGCAAGCATTAGATAAGTTGCTTGACTATATTGAGGATTTTACCCGTAGAACAGTTTTACCAGATCATTAATAGATTTGAAGTGTTTGCAGTTGTTTATTTTTTTGTATTGCATAAAAATGGGAGACAAAATGAAAAAGAAATTGGTTCAAAATGAAAATCGCCGTTCTGTAATTAAAGGGATTGGCGCTACTTCTTTGCTTGCTGCAGGCGGCTGGGGTTTTCCTGCTATCGCTCAAAATACACCAATTAAGGTCGGTATTTTGGCGCCGCGAGCGGGTATAGCTGGCACGATTGGCGAATGCGGCTTGCGTGGCGCAATGTTTGCTGTTGAGAAGATCAATAAAACTGGCGGCATTGGCGGCAGGAAAGTTGAGCTCATTGTCGAAGAAGAAACCAATGCTAAAGACACAACTGAGCGCTTCCGTAAATTAGTCTTGCAGGATAAGGTTGACTGCGTCCAAGGCATTGTTTCATCGGGCGTTTCATTGGCGATGAGCCCAACAGTTGAAGAGATGAAAGCCTTAACCATCTATTGGGATGGCACCTCCCAAGATGGTGTTAAAGAAACCATTCCGACACCAAAATATTTATTCCGTTCTACGGATAATGAGTGTGAGGCGGTAATGGCTTCGTTACTAGCCATTAAGTATTACAAAGGTAAATTTGCCACGATCGCAGGTATTAATCCGGACTACTCTTACGGCCGGAATAATTGGGCTGCCTTTCAGGCGCTTTTGAAGCGCTTCGGTATTCCTCATAAGGTAGTAGCTGAGCAGTGGCCAAAAGTTGGCACGATGGATCTTTCCAGCAATATTGCCGCCTTAAAAGCAGCGAAGCCGGATTTAATCTTCTCCTCCTTATTGTTCGCTGACCTACCCGTATTTATGCAAAATGCGCATGCTGCTGGTCTGGCTAATGGCGATATTAAATATGTGATGCCGGCTGCGGGCTTTCAGCAAACCTTAATGAAAAAAGAATTTACTCCCGAGGGCATGGTCTTTGGCTTAAATACCTTAGATTTTAATTACCCTAATGCTAGTCCGCTGCAGAAAGAATTTGTGCAGTTTTATTACAGCAAATATAAAGATTACCCCAATTGGGAAGCTGATCGCGCATATTTTGCTATGCAGATATATAAAGCAGGCACTGAAAAAGCGATCAAAACTAAGGGTGGTGCTTGGCCTAAGACGGAAGAAATTATTGCCGGTATTGAGGGCATCGAGGTTCAGTCTTTAGGTGGCCCTGGCAGAATGCGGGGCGACCATATTGCTGAACAAACTTTTTATCAAGGTTTAACAACGCACAAGAATAAGTACGACTTTGTCACTACAAATCCTGTGGATAAGAAATTTAGCAGCGAATTACAAAAGCCACCTGGTATGGATTTTTGGCAGTGGATTGAAACTGCAAAAATTACGCTTTAGTTAGCCTCTAACCGAGCCGTTTTATTGCGGCTCGGTTTTTAAGCACCCTATGACAGCATTTATCGATATCGTACTAAGTGGCATTTTCCATGCCGCGGTACTATTTTTATTGGCCGGTGGTTTGCAATTGGTTTTTGGCGTGCAAAAAATTGTGAACTTATCTTGTGGTGCCTTCTATGCGTTAGGCGCCTATTTTGGCATTACTTTTGTTAATTTAGCCCTTCAACAAGGTATTTCATCATCTTATTTACTGGCGCTAATATTATTGGCCGGAATTATTATTGGCCTAGTTGGGCCATTAATAGAGCGACTTCTCTGCTTAGTTTATCAACGCGAAGAAGGCTTTCAATTGCTCCTTACGTTTGCCATTATGTTGGTTTTAGAAGATTTAATTCGCATGCTTTGGGGTGCAACGCCGATGACCCTGGGTAATATTTCCATGGTCTATGGCAAATTAAATTTTGCCTCGACGACAATACCGGTTTATAAAGCCCTCGTAATTGGCTCGAGTATTTTCTTAGCATTAGCGCTTGGCTGGATGCTGCAAAGAACCAATTTTGGGCGTATTGTTCGCGCTACCGCAGAAAATCGCCGTATGAGTGAAGCGCTTGGGGTGAACGGAGTTTGGATCAATGTCGCTATCTTTACCCTGGGGACGATGTTAGGCACGATTGGTGGCGCTTTAGTAGTACCAACTTCTGCGGCTTCACTAGATATGATTTCCGAGGTTGTCGTTGAAGCTTTTGCGGTAGTAGTGATAGGGGGGCTAGGGAGTATGCGGGGAGCCTTAGTAGGGGCTTTAATTGTTGGTCTATTGCGTGCCTTTGCTGTGTATGCCTATGCAGAACTAGAATTACTGCTCATTTATTTAATTGTTATCTTAGTCTTAATTATTAAGCCTTCAGGTTTGTATGGAAAGGCTGCTGAATGACTATTAAATTTAAATTGCTGATTGTGTTTTGCTTAGCTTTGTTATGCAGTACACCATGGATCTTAAGTCCCTATTACATGACGTTGTTACTGCCCGCTGTGGCTTATAGCATTATTTTGCTGGGCTTTAATTTGCTTTTTGGCTACACCGGCCTTTTGTCTTTTGGTCATGCAATGTATGTCGCATTGGGTGCTTATACCGTTGCTATCTTAACCAGCCGGGTAGGGATTAAAAGTATGGAAGTTAATATCCTTGCAGCTGCGCTGGTGTGCTTTCTTATTTCAATACCCATTGGTTTGCTTTGCGTAAGGTATGTGCGAATATTCTTCGGTATGCTGACCTTAGCTTTTGGCATGTTATTCCATTCCATTCTCTTTAAATTCTATGATTTATCTGGCGGCGATTCTGGAATTAAAGTCATTCGCCCAAGTCTATTGGGTTTTGATTTAAGTGAGATTGATAAAACCAGTTTTTTAATTGGCCCATTTTTTTACTATTCAATTGCAGTCATGCTTATTCTCGCTTTAGTGATGTGGCGGATTGTGCATTCCCCACTCGGACTACATTTGCAGTCCATTCGAGACAACCCCCGTAAAGCCGAATATTTGGGCATAAAGGTACATCGTTTTCGTTTAATTGCCTTTGTTATTTCGGCAATATATGGCGGAATTGGCGGCGCCTTATTAGTCGTCCCGGTAGGCTTAGCTGATCCAGAGCTTGCCTACTGGACTCAATCTGGCAATATTGTTTTTATGACCATATTTGGTGGCTTCAATAATTTCTTTGGCCCCATTATTGGCGCATTTGCATTTATTGGCTTGAAAGATCAAATTGTCAGCCAAACGCAATATTGGCGTTTGGTGTTGGGTATTGTGTTAATTCTGCTGGTGGTTTTCTTACCTGGCGGAATTATGGGCTTATTTTCTGGCAAGAAATCTGTGGCTCCAGCGCAGGAGGAGCGATGATGCCGATTTTAGAATCAAAAGGTGTTTCCAAGCACTATGGCGTTTATAAGGCTCTGCAAGATGTTAGTTTGCAGTTTTTTGAAAACGAAATAGTGGCAATTGTTGGCCCTAATGGCGCAGGAAAAACTACCTTTGTTAATGTGCTCACCGGCTTATTAAAGCCCACCCATGGAGAGGTGAGTTTTCATGGTAAATCGATTGCTGGGGTTGGTCCTGTCACCTTGGCTAAATTAGGCATGGCACGTGCTTTTCAGTTGGTGCAAATTTTTCCGCAATTAAGCGTACAGGAAACGATTATTGCAGCTGTTATTTCGCAACGAAATATGCAATACAACTTTTGGTCAAACGTTGGCTCTAAGTCGGAGTTAATTGAGCGTGCGCTCGAGGTGGCAGCTATCTTTAACTTGGACAAAAAAATGGCTAGGCAGGCCTCTTATTTATCGCAAGGCGAAAAAAAGCTCCTCGATATAGCCAGCGCCTTTGCCTTAAGCCCAGAGGTGATTTTATTAGATGAACCAACGAGTGGCATTTCTACTGGTGAGAAGCGCGGCATTATGGACACCCTAATGGCAGCAGCTAAATTGGCTGGAATCAAAACCATGCTACTAGTTGAGCATGATATGGAATTAGTTGCTGAGTATTCGACGCGAATCGTTGCTTTGGCAGAGGGTAAATTATTAGCGGATTTACCTCCTGATGTGTTTTTTAATGATCCTGAACTGCAGGCAACTATTATTGGTAAGCGGGTGAATCATGCTTGAGGTGAAGGCGATTTCGGTCGAAATTCAAAATAGCCCCATTCTGCGTAAAGTGAGTCTGGAAGTGAAAGCCGGTGAATTAGTGTGTTTGGTTGGCAGAAATGGCGCAGGTAAAACCACTACCCTAAATAGCATCATGGGTTATCGCAAACCCAAAGAGGGCGATATTTTGCTAGAGGAAAAATCGATTCTAGGAAAACGGACGTTTGATATTGCGCGTTTGGGAATTGGATTTGCTCCCGAAGAGAGTGAGGTTTTTGGCGATCTTACTGTGGCTGAAAATATTGAAATGTCAACCTGGACCATTAAAACCCAAATGCCGAATGCTGAACGCATTGCAATGGCTTATCGTATTTTTCCTAAGCTTGATGGTTACCGCGAGCGCGGTGGCAATCATTTATCAGGGGGCGAGCGGAAGATGCTCTCAATTGCTCGAGCGCTGACGCTTGATCCGAAGTTATTAATTCTGGACGAACCCTTTGAGGGGCTTTCACCCGCCATTATTCCTATCATTAGTGATGGCCTATCTAGCATTCGCGAAGCAGGCCGAGCAATTTTAATGGCCGAGTCGAACGCTTTTCATATTCCCGACTATGCAGATCGTGTTTATGTGATTGAGCGTGGAGAAATTATTTTTTCGGGTAGCGTTAACGACGCTAAGCGGCATACTAATTTAAGCCTCAAAGGCGAAGCTTAATAATCATTAAGGAGATTGATTTGAACAAAGCAACGGACGTACCTGAGCGCAAAAAAAGAACTATTCAAGATATTTATGCCTCAAAAAAAACGGGCGAGAAAATGGTTTATATGTCTGTTCCCGATTACACCTCAGCAAAATGGGCAGAAACTGCTGGGGTTGATGTTGCTGTTATTGGGGATAGTTTGGCGATGATTGCCCATGGTCACTCTAATACGATACCCGCCTCGATGGACATGATGGTGATGCATGCTGCAGGAATTAGACGAGGCGCGCCGAATACCTTTCTATTAGGTTGTATGCCATATCAAAGTTACAACACAATTGACAGGGCGCTCACCAATGCCACACGGTTTATGCAGGAAGCAGGGTCAGATGCAGTGAAACCCCAAGGCGGAAAATCTCAAGCACATATTTTAAGAGCCATGGTCGATGCAGGGATTCCCACCGCCTCTCACATCGGCATGACCCCGCACACTGTTGCTGTATTTGGCGGCTTTAAGGTACAGGGTCGAACAGCCGAAACCGCAATGAAAATTTTAGAAGATGCGTTTGCAATTCAGGATGCAGGCTGCTTCATGCTCGAGTTTGAAGCTGTGCCAGCAAAGATTGCTACCATTATTTCGCAGCAATTAGAGATTCCAACCATTGGCATTGGCGCTGGCGTTGGTACTGATGGCCAGATTTTGTTATGCCATGATTTATTAGGCGTATTCTCGGATTTCAAACCTAAATTTACTAAACGTTATGCTAATTTGACCGAAGTTGCGGTTGAGGGTATTAAAAAATATATTGCCGATGTGAAGGGCGGCACTTTTCCTGACGATGAGCATAGTTATTCTGTGGACGAAAAAGAGTATGACAAGTTTCTTAGTCTAGTTGAGAAGCGGAAGCATATTTAAGTCAATTCTTCAATGCTCCTTAGCTCATGAGTACTAGTAAGCAGAAAATTGCTGTAGTGGGAGCGGGCGCCGTCGGGTGCTTCTTCGGCGGAATGCTCGCACGTAGCAATCAGGAACCAATTTTAATTGGCCGTGCAGAGCGAGTCGACGCTATTAATCGCTTTGGTTTGCAAATGGATTGTCAAGGTTTTCAGGCTACGGTGGCGCTACAAGCATGTGCTGACTTTACTGACATTGCCGATGTAGACGTTATTTTACTGAGCGTGAAATCTTACGATACGCTTGCTACGATGAAGGCCATGCAACCATTCTTGTCTGCTAATACCGTGATTGTCAGTTTGCAAAATGGAGTTAGTAATGTTGAACTGATTGCTTCAATAGTTGCCAATCCTGTATATGCAGCAGCTGTTTATGTGGCGGTAGCGATGACCGATTTAAACACGGTGAAACACTATGGACGCGGTGAACTTCAAATTGGTTCATTTGCTACTGATTTCGCTCGCGCTGATAAACATCCCCGGGCCTTGACAAAACTAATTGACCAATTTGTAAATGCGGGGGTGCCATGCGCGCTTTCTGCCAATATTAAACGAGAGCTATGGTTAAAGCTGTTAGTAAACTGTAGCTATAACGCGATTTCGGCAATTGGACAAATAAGCTATGGACAAATGGTTCAAGTACCCCATATTCAAGTTTTAATTCAGCGCCTTACGGATGAGTTTTTATCGATCGCGCAGTGTGAGGCAGTAACGATAAGTAAGGAAGAGGCAACCCAAGCCAATGCACTTATTGCCCAAACAATGGCTGGACAAAAATCATCTACTGCGGCAGATTTAGCCCGGGGTAAATTAAGCGAGATCGATTTTTTGAATGGGTATATTGTGGATAAAGGCATGCAATATAACTTAGCAACTCCGGCTAACCAAGCTGTTTATGCCTTAGTGAAGATGATTGAGGCTGACTTTAAATAATTGTCACACCCGATTTATCTTGCACTGCAATATACCGGTAAAATTAATACTTTGATTAATTAGAATCAGATATACTTTGACCAAGCAGGAGAGCGAGAAGTTTCTTTCTCCACCGAAGGCGCAAACTCCTATGAACGCTCAGGTATCCCAAAAGACTAGTACTGCTTAACTTAAATAGCCGTCTGGAGAGTCGCCACCGAAATGGGGCGCACCGAAGGAGCAAATGCCTAACTCTGTTTAGGTGTGAATCTCTCAGGTACCAAGGACAGAGGGAGCGGCAGCCGTAATGAATGGCTGCATTTTTGCCTCACTCCATTCAATTTGCGGAAAGCACTCGGGAGTCTTACGCAATGCAAGTTAAACCAGCACAGCACTATAAAGTTCTTATTTTTGGCGCCTCTTATGGCTCTCTGCTAGCAACTAAATTGGCGCTTGCGGGCCATGATGCCACCCTCGTTTGCCTACCGAATGAAGTTGAGCTCATTAATCGAGAGGGTACGAGGGTACGCTTTCCAATTAAAGGTAGGGATGGCTTAGTTGAGGTTGATTCTCGTGGTTTGACGGGAAAAATTTCTGCTACTACACCCGATAATGTCAATTTGGCAAATTATGATTTAGTGGTTCTAGCCATGCAGGAACCTCAGTATGGCGCTCCAGGGGTTAGGGAATTACTCAATGCAGTTGCAGTAGCGAAGATACCCACCATGTCGATTATGAATATGCCGCCCTTAACCTATTTAGCCCGAATTCCTGGCTTATCGTTAGCGGATTACCGCAATTGTTATACCGATCCCAGTGTTTGGGATGGCTTTGATCCTAAGATGATGACTTTATGCAGCCCTGATGCGCAAGCGTTTAGGCCACCAGATGAGCCGATTAACGTACTGCAAGTGCGCTTACCCACGAACTTCAAGGCCGCGCGCTTTGAGTCAAATGAGCATACGCAAATGTTACGTAATATTGCTGCAGATATTGAGGCGGTTCGTTTTGATACCGGCTCTGATGTAATTGAATTACCCGTGAAGCTAAAAGTATTTGACTCTGTTTTTGTACCACTAGCAAAATGGAGCATGTTATTAGCGGGCAATTATCGCTGCGTTGGGGTGAATGGCATACGCCCAATTAAAGAGGCTATTCATGATGATCTCGAACTCTCAAAAAATATCTATAACTGGGCTCGACAGCTTTGTCAGACATTAGGAGCGAGCGAGGCCGATTTAGTGCCTTTTGAAAAATATGCTAATGCAGCGCTCAGTTTAGGCAGCCCCTCATCGGCTGCACGCGCTTTATTTGCCGGTGCAAAAAATATTGAACGTGTTGATCTTTTAATGCAAACCGTTGCCGCCAAACAGGGCATACATTCGAAGGAAGTTGATCAGATTATTAACTTAGTCAATCAGCAATTAGAAAAAAATCGGGCT
>JBAXGQ010000074.1:0-8351 GCA_037139315.1 Burkholderiaceae bacterium | reverse complement strand
AATGATCAGGCTGCCCTTGCTTTGGAAGTGATGCGTGAGACGATTGCCCGCTTTATTAGTGAAGGCCCGAGCCCAGCCGATCTGTTAGCAGCAAAAGCAAATTTAAGCAATGGCTTTCCCTTGCGAATTGATAGTAATCGTAAGTTACTCGACAATCTATCTCAAATCACGTGGAATAATTTACCCCTTGATACCTTAGAAACTTGGACGAAACAGCTGGAGTTGGTCACCGTTGAACAAGTGCGCCAAGCCTTTCAAAAACATTTGGCGATGAATCGAATGCAAACAGTCGTAGTTGGGGCTAGCATCACACCCAAAAAATAAGCGCTAGTGATTCAAAAAAGCCATGAGCTTCATTAAATCACCCCGACCTTTACCGCAGCAAATTAGAATTATTGGTGGAGTTTGGCGTAGTCGCCAAATTAAAGTAATTAGTCAACCGGGTTTACGGCCCAGTACTGATCGCTTACGCGAAACATTATTTAATTGGTTGGGTCAAGATTTAAGCGGCTTGCGTTGCCTCGATGTGTTTGCGGGCTCGGGCGCTTTAGGATTTGAGGCGGCGTCGCGCAATGCTGCCCTAGTAGAATTGATTGAAAAAAACAAAAAAGCTTTTTTGAATTTAACGCTTAATCATCAAAATCTGCATAGTTACCCAGCGGCTGGACGAATTACCTTACTACAGGCCGACGGCTTACGAATTTTAAAAGCGCAAACCACAGGATCGTGGGATTTAATTTTTCTTGATCCACCCTTTCAAGAGCCCCAATTACTTATAGACGCCGCTAAAGAGGCTGGCCGAGCTTGCACATCAAGTCCCCAGAGCGCAATATACATTGAGTGTCCTCTAAGCACAGATAAAGCGAATCTCATTGCGGCCCTGCAGAAATGGACTTGTGTCAAAGAGTTGGCCATCGGGCAGACCTTAGCATTGCTGTTTCGGGCCACTTCAGGCTAAACTGCGGTCTGCTCATAGAGAGTGAAGCAATAATAAAAGAGGGGGAAGTATGGCAGTAGCTGTTTACCCAGGTACCTTTGATCCGTTCACCCGAGGGCATGAAGATTTAGTCCGTCGCGCCTCGAGTATTTTTGGCGAAGTCATTGTCGGGGTTGCTGACAGTCGCAGCAAGAAGCCCTTCTTTAATCTTGAAGAGCGTATTGCCATTGCCAAAGAGGTTTTAAACCACTATAGCAACGTAAAAATAGTTGGTTTTACAGGCCTGTTAAAAGATTTTGCCCGTGAGCATCAAGCACGGGTTATCGTCCGCGGTTTGCGCGCTGTATCCGATTTTGAATATGAGTTTCAAATGGCTGGCATGAATCGCTATTTATTACCCGATGTCGAAACCTTATTTTTAACACCATCCGATCAATATCAATTTATTTCGGGAACCTTTGTTCGTGAAATTGCTTTAATGGGTGGGGATGTGAGTAAGTTTGTTTTTCCTTCGGTAGAAAAATGGCTAGCTAAAAAAATAGCTGAACACAAACCATAAAATAAGACTGTCTAATGGCGTTAATGATTACCGATGATTGCATTAACTGCGATGTTTGCGAGCCAGAATGCCCAAATGATGCCATTTTTATGGGCCTAGAGATCTACGAAATCAATCCGGCAAAGTGTACCGAGTGCGTGGGCCATTTTGATACCCCGCAATGTCGGCAAGTCTGTCCGGTGGATTGCATTCCGCTCAATCCCACTTTTGTCGAGTCCTCGGCAGAACTCTTATTGAAGTATCAGCAATTAAGTGTTGTTGTTACTGCAGTTACTGAGATTAATGCAGAAAAGGTAAAACCTTAGCAGTTTGTATGTAATGCTTGAGTCGCATTTTGCATATCATCAGCGAGTATTAGTGGAATTACACCTAAGGCCTTATCAAGTGCAGATTCAATCAATACCTGCTCTTCTTTACGGGGTTTTTTTAAAACATAATCAACTACTTCGATAGGCTTGCGCTCGCTTGCAAGATCGCGAGGATGACCAATGCCAATGCGTAAGCGCCAAAATTCAGCACTACCTAGATGGGCCTGAATATCTTTAAGCCCATTGTGACCGCCCGTACCTCCACCAAACTTCAGGCGCGCCACACCTGGCTTGAGATCTAGCTCATCATGGACCACTAAAATAGAATCAGCCGCTATTTTGTGAAAACGACAGCATGCACCAACCGATTGACCGCTTAAGTTCATAAAAGTATTGGGCTCAAGCAGATAGCGCTCAAGACCCTTCAATTTCGCCTTAGCAACATAGCCTAGAAAACGTTTTTCATACTCCAGGTGAATTTTCAATTGGGCTGCTAAGGATTCAACAAACCAAAAGCCAGCATTATGCCGATCTTTTTCATGCTCTTCGCCCGGGTTGCCCAAACCTACAATTAACTGAATCATGATGCTAATGTAGCTGAAGGTAGAAAAAATGTCATCGACTGACTTACAAAAAAGAAAACCCGCTGATTGCGGGCTTTCTTGAGTGTCGATCTAATTTAAGCTTTAGCGTCTTTATCTTTTTCTTTAGCAGCATCTGCAGCAGCAGGGGCTGCTTCAGCAGCAACAGCAGCAACAGTCTCAGGTTCTGCTTTGACAGTTGGAATACGTGCATTAGCAATCACCGGATTTTCCTGTTCAATATGCAAAACCAGGGCAACGCCTTTTGGCAAGACCACGTCTTTCGCATGAATTGCATGACCAACTTCAATTTTACTGAGATCAACTTCGATGAACTCAGGTAAATCGGCCGGTAAGCAAGTAATTTCAAGATCGTTAGCAATATGACTAATTACTGCACCACCCAATTTAATGGCTGTTGATTCTTCTGCGCGCGTAAAGTGCAAGGGAATACGCATATGAATTTTTTCACTTGCCGAGACGCGTTGAAAATCAATATGCAAAACGAGTGGCTTAAAAGGATGCATTTGGTAATCGCGGAGCAGGACTTTTTGGGCTTTGCCACCAATTTCAATTTCCAAAATAGACGAGTGAAAAGCTTCTTTGCGTAACGCATGAAAAAGCGCGTTATGGTCTAGTTCAACCACTTGCGGCGTATTTTGACCGCCATAAATAATGCCCGGAGTTTTACCGGAGTTGCGTAGGCGGCGGCTCGCACCCGTTCCCTGCACGCTTCTTTCAAAAGCAACGACTTTCATAAGGACTCCCAAATTGAGGTTAATTTCCGTTCGCGACCAAACAGAAAAGCCTCAAATTATAGCTTGCTTAGGGCTTTTTAAGCAATTTGGAGACTCAGCACCTTAAAAAACAGCCTAAAACTGGTCCTTATTCAGCAAATAGGGACATCACTGAGTCGCCCTTGCTTATGCGCAGGAGGGTTTCAGCCAAGAGGGGGGCAACACTTAATTGGCGAATTTTCTTTACTTTTCTGGCTTCTTCGGTCAGGGGGATGGTGTCAGTTACCACTACTTCGTCAAGCTCTGAGGCGGCAATTCTAGCTACGGCGCCACCCGATAAAACAGCATGGGTACAGTATGCGGTCACCCCTTTGGCGCCGCGCTCTTTAAGGGCTTCTGCAGCCTTACAAAGGGTGCCACCAGTATCAATAATATCGTCCATGATGACGCAATGACGACCTTCCACTTCACCAATCAGGTGCATCACTTCAGAAACGTTGGCCTTAGGACGGCGTTTATCAATAATGGCTAAGTCACAGTCTAGCTGTTTGGCCATCGCCCGGGCTCTTACTACCCCGCCAATGTCAGGGGAGACCACCAATAAATCAGCCCCTTTCTTGTTTTGTAGGTCCGCCAGTAAAACGGGGGAAGCATAAATATTATCTACGGGGATATCGAAAAAGCCTTGAATCTGATCAGCATGCAGATCCATGGTCAAAACCCGCTCGATGCCCGCGACCGACTGCAACATATTGGCAACGATGCGGGCTGAGATAGCCACCCGAGCCGAACGTGGACGACGGTCTTGGCGGGCATAACCGAAGTAAGGGATCACTGCCGTTATGCGACTTGCAGATGCTCGCTTTAGGGCATCAATCATGATCATTAATTCCATCAAATTATCGTTTGTTGGAGCACAAGTTGATTGGATTACGACAACATTTTTCCCGCGCACATTTTCTTGAATTTCAACCTGAATTTCACCATCGGAGAATCTCCCTACAAAGGCTTTGCCGAGGGGAAGAGTTAATTGCTTGGCAACTGCATTCGCTAGAGCAGGGTTAGCATTGCCAGTAAATAACGTCAGAAAATCGGAGTTCATAGGGGCAGACATGTAGGCTATGCAGTTATTTGGCAGGGGAGGAAGGATTCGAACCTTCGCATGCTGGAATCAAAATCCAGTGCCTTAACCAGCTTGGCGACTCCCCTGTAGTGTGTCATTTTGATGAAATCGCATTGTAAGCGGAATTTTGATTTAAACCCTGTACTACACGCCCAACCCACCCCGGGGGGAGTTGAGTGCAAAGATCTGCTGCGCGTGATTCGGCAAGAGCATCTGTCAGAGCAACAAAAACACTACTCCCAGAGCCTGACATGCTTGGTTTAGAAAAAGGGAGCATCTGTTCAATCCAATCTAAGGCTTGCTGAACCGCGGGGCAAATTTGTACTGCAACTGCCTGACAATCGTTGACCCATTTATTGTTTATCACTGGTGAAACTAAATAGTCATTGATTGTAATCGGGGCATGGTTACGGGTCAATTCAGGTGACTGGAAAATAGTTGCAGTGGCAATCGATTTACCTGGAAAAATAACCAAATAGTTTGTCGGTTTTAGATCTATTTCCTGCAACTGCTCCCCAATACCTTCGACAAAAGCATTTTTTCCAAAGAGAAAAAAGGGCACATCCGCACCAAGTTGAAGACCCAGTTGCATGAGCGTAGGCAAATCCAAATTTAATTTCCATAAATAGTTTAAGCCCAGTAAAACAGCGGCAGCATCCGATGAGCCGCCGCCGAGTCCAGCGCCCACGGGGATATTTTTTTCTAAGGCAATCGTTACACCCGCTTGAGCGCCACTATAAGTTTTCATTAGTTCAGCCGCCCTGACAACGAGATTATGGCCCGAGTCGACACCAGGTAATGATGTAGTCAGATGAACCTGTTGATCGGCAGAAAGTTGCAGGGTAATTAAATCATACCAGTCGATAAATTGAAAAACCGATTGCAACAGATGATAACCATCTTGCCGTTGACCTACGATATGTAAAAATAAATTGAGCTTCGCAGGAGCTAAAAGCTGAACTATCTTAGTTGCTGGCATAGTCAAAAACTAACCGCACTTCAACTGATCCAAGATTGGTATTCCGAATCATGATCATTTTTTCAAGTTTATTGGGATTGATCCAATCATAATTGAGGGTCCAGCCATCTTGTTTAATCTGGGTTACGAGGCCGTCGCTATTACGCTCCACACTCGCGCTACTCCCTGGTCTAGCTTGGGCTCGCATCCAGTCAGATAAACCACGGGCGGGTAATGCAAGGCCCAGAGCATTGAGTAATAATGTGTCAGCATCAAAGGCTTTGAACGTTTCACCATTGCGCTCAAGAATAGCTTCGCCCGGAGTTACTGTAATTTTAGCCAGTGCCCCACCAATGGGATTGCGAATTTCTAAGACATCACTTAATTTATTTTGGGTGAGTGTGAAGCCACCTGAACCACCTTGATTACGGCCCTCAACACTACCTGTTACTTTCACCGAGAAACGCCCGTCCCATTGCGCTGATTTGCTTTCATTGTGACTAACCCAATCCGGCTTAAGCCGCGCTAAGGTTTCCCGTAAAGTGGCATTATTCGCATCTAATTTCTCGGCTTGACGCCATGAAGCTTCGGCAGCGCTAACTTGTTGTTGACGCCACTGTACTTCACCTAAATGGGCGGCAATATCAGCCTCTGGTTTTTTTTGTAGTGCTTGTTGTAATTGCTGGGCAGCTAATGCAGTATTACCGAGACGAAAATTAACCCATCCTAGGCTATCTAAAATAAAAGCGTCGTCAGGAGAAAGCTGGTGCGCTTTAGTAATTAAGGCAAAAGCTTCAGGCAATTTTTCCTTACGATCGGCCAAGGAGTAACCCAAGGCATTTAAAGCGTTAACGTCATTTGGATTTTGGATCAAAATCATCCGCAAGACTTTTTCCATTACTTCAGGATGGCCTGTTTTGTCAGCAGCCATGGAGTAGAGGAAAAGAATATCTTTATCTTGGGGAAGCGGATTGAGGGCAGAAATAATGCTGTAAAAAGCCCGCAGCGCAGAATCTTCATTAACCGCTTTTGCAAATAGCGGCATGAGCCGCTTGATCGTGGCTTCGCGGTCCGCCGGTTTTTGGCCCCGCAAAAGCGTTACCGTAGGCTGCACCGAGTCAGCCCAGCGTTGGTTAAGCATGAGCAAGGTAACCAACACTTCTTTTGAATTGCCTGGCGAAGCGCCAGCCAAATTATCCCAGCTTTCAGCTGCCTCTAAGGCGCTGTCAGGAGCACCCGCTGCCAAAGCAATTTCCATTGCACGTTGGGCCAAACGAGGATCACGCGTTTTACGCGCCAAGCTTAAATAAGTTTGATACCCTAAGGCAAACTCCCCCCGCTGCACAGCAATTTCGGAGGCCAGTACTTCAAAAATAGTCTGACCACCATCATTTTCTACGGCCGGTTTGGGGAGCTCTTTAATAGGCTGAGCAAGGACGGGCACAGTAATGCAGAAGGCTAGACTAAGGGTGAAATTAAGGATTAAAAAAGGTTTCATAACCCCATTCTAATCGCGGAAACTACAATCTATTTATGCCCGAACTACCTGAAGTAGAAGTAACCCGTCTTGGTATCCAAGCCCACCTTGAGGGACGCTGCATCTCTGGTCTCGATGTACTTGATGGCCGCCTCCGTTGGCCAGTAGCCAAAAATCTGGCTACTATTCTGCGGGGACAGCAAGTTCACGCGATTGAACGCAGGGGGAAATATCTCCTATTCCGCTTAGATCAAGGTTATTTACTTATCCATTTAGGCATGACAGGCGTTTTACGGATTTTGCCGACGATTGAATTACCTAAGCCACACGATCGGGTGATTTTTTATTTTGGCCCGATGAGTTTACGTTTGCATGACCCTAGAAAATTTGGTGCGGTCATTTGGCATCCAAACAATAAAGGACCAGTCGCCCTCAATCCCTTGCTTAGCAAGCTGGGGGTCGAGCCAATGTCAGCAGATTTTGCTGGCCCAGCAGCAGCTGAATTGTTGTACCGCGCTTCTCGGGGAAGAAAAATAGCAGTTAAACAATTTTTACTAGCCGGACAAGCCGTAGTAGGGGTAGGCAATATCTACTGTTCAGAAAGTCTATTTGAAGCAGGCATTCATCCTGCTAAAGCAGCTGGCAGACTGACCCGCCCGAATTGTGCACGTTTAGCGGTCGCAATTCGCGCAGTCTTAACGCGCGCTATTAAAGCTGGGGGTAGTTCATTGCGCGATTTTGTTAATAGCGCCGGCGAGCCAGGGCACTTTATGATGCAAACTAAAGTCTATGATCGCCGGGATCAGGCTTGTAGAGTATGCCAAACCCCAATTCGTCAAATAGTGCAAAGTCAACGCTCAACCTACTACTGCCCAGTTTGTCAAAAACGCTAAACCAAGATCAATTTGCAGCAGCACTTTTGCGTTGGCATCAACAAGATGGTCGCTCGGGTTTACCTTGGCAAAATCTACATGATCCTTATGCCATTTGGATTTCTGAAATTATGTTGCAACAAACGCAAGTTAGCACCGTGCTTGAGCGGTACCCTAGACTCATGCAGCGTTTTCCCACAGTTCAGGCTCTAGCTGCGGCTCCCTTAGATGATGTCCTCGCAGAATGGAGTGGTCTTGGCTACTACAGTCGAGCACGTAATTTGCATGCTTGTGCAAAACAAATTGTGCGGGATTACGGCGGTCATTTTCCTCAAGAATTAACGCAATTAGAAAGCTTAGCAGGAATTGGCAGATCGACCGCAGGTGCGATTGCCGCATTTGCTTTTAATTTACGCACCCCGATCTTAGATGCCAATGTAAAGCGGGTATTAGCAAGGCTATTTGGCATTAAGGGCCCGGTTCAAAGTAAAGCAGTCAGCGATCAATTGTGGCAGTTAGCCCAAACTCTTTTGCCTCAAGAGGCAAAATTAATGCCACGCTATACGCAGGCGTTGATGGATTTTGGTGCCACTTGGTGTACTGCGCGTCAGCCTATTTGTTTAAGCCAGCAAAATAGTCAGGTAAAAAAATGCCCATTTGAAAATCGTTGTATTGCCAAACAAAGTAATCAAGTGATGGCCTTACCCGAGAAAGTAGTAAAGACGAAATCACCAGAATTTGATTGTGAGATGCTCATCATTCAAGCTCAAGAGCAGATTTTATTGCAACGTCGCCCCAC
>JBAXGQ010000073.1:0-8394 GCA_037139315.1 Burkholderiaceae bacterium | reverse complement strand
AGCGATAAAGCCAATGCAGCCCACAAAGGATGGAGTTGTGCCAAACGAATAGCGGCAAAGGCATCCTTGGGTGAAAGCGCTTGTGCCCTTGGCCAGCGCCTGATACCTCCACGAATCAGACCCCAACCTAACCACGCTAAATAAGCAGCGCCGATATAACGCACTACCGCAAACGTCATTGGTGAGGCGCTTAATAAACCAGTCACGCCAAGCGCAATAGCTAACATCAATACGGAGTCGCCCAAAAATATGCCACAGGCACCCCATGCTCCAGCTCGCCATCCCCGCTGTGCCGAAATGGTTAAAACATACAGTGAGTTTGGTCCGGGTAAAAGCACGATGATGATCGTGCCCAAAAGATAGGTGGGGAAATTTACAATACCAACACTTAAACCGAGTTCAGTCCAATTCATCTCTAGTGATAAACCCTTGCTTTAATTGATCAAATCTGCCATAATAAGAAGCTTTTTGAAACATCGCCCCCAGCAATTTACACATTCCAGCGATTTTGCTTCACATATTCAGCACTACTGTAGTTCAAAGTTGCTTAAAAATTGTGTTTATAGCCCCGCTGCCGCTTGTCTGATGGTCGATGCCTTATATAGACCATCGCGCTCGCGTATCTCATTGAGAGAACAACCGAAGCGCACAACCGGAGATATCCCCAACGGGATGTGAAGACATGACTTACTCAAATGAAACAACCCACGTGCCTAGCAAAGGCAAGAATCCTTTAGAGCCAACTTTGTTTGCCTCTTTTGGTTTAGCAGAGCCCCTGCTTAACAATGTTACTAGTTTAGGCTTTACTGCTGCGACCCCTGTCCAAGCACAGGTTATTCCTGCTGCAATGAGCGGTGGCGACTGGTTAGTAAGCAGCCAAACTGGTAGTGGAAAAACCGCTGCCTTTTTATTACCCCTTTTACATCAATTGGTGGCTAACAACCCCCATGGTTCACCTGTACCTGGTCGCGCACAACCGAAGGTGTTAGTGCTTTGCCCAACCCGTGAATTAGCGCAACAAGTTGCTGCCGATGCGATTAATTTATCGCGCGGCATTAAAGGCATCCGCATTGCTATCGTCATGGGTGGCATGCCCTATGGCAAACAAATCCAAGCTCTTAAAGGCGCCCTTTTGGTTGTGGCAACTCCAGGTCGCTTACTGGATTTGAATAAAACGCGCGCACTGCGTTTAGATGATGTTCAACAATTAGTGATTGATGAAGCCGATCGCATGCTCGATATGGGCTTTGCTGACGATCTCGAAGCCATTGACCAACTCTGCCGTGGTCGCAAGCAAACCTTGATGTTTTCGGCAACCTTTGATCCTAAAGTAATGTCATTAGCAACCCGCTTAACCAAACAAGCGGGTCGTATTGAATTAGCCCATGCTGGTGATGTCCACGCCAATATTGCGCAAAAATTACATTGGGCCGATAACATGGCGCATAAGCATCGCTTACTCGCCCACTTACTTTCGGATCCTGAATTAGATCAAGCTGTAGTTTTTGCTAGCACCCAAGTTGAAAGCGAAAAAATTGCCGATACCTTGCGCGCGAATGGCTATGAAGCCAGCGCTTTACACGGCGCAATGCCCCAAGCAGTGCGTATGCGGCGCTTAGATTCATTGCGTAAAGGCCATACTAAAATTTTGGTGGCCACTGATGTTGCTGCTCGCGGCATTGATGTACCACGCATTAGTCACGTGATTAATTTTGGCTTGCCAATGAAACCCGAAGACTACACCCATCGGATTGGTAGAACGGGTCGCGCTGGTCGTAATGGCACTGCTATCACTTTGGTTGAACATCGTGATCGTGTCAAGATCAGAGCAATTGAGCGCTTTACCCAACAAGATATTCCCTCATCGGTCATTGCAGGCCTTGAGCCCACTGCTAACCCCAACGCTGGCTCTGGCCGGCCTGGTGGTGGTCGTGGTCGTTCCGGTGGCGGCGGTGGTGGTGGCAGACCTGGTGGTCGCACTGGTGCTGGCGGTGGACGCTCTGGTGGTGGCGGTGGTGGCTACGCTGGCAAAACTAGTACTGGTGGTTATGCCGGTAAAACGGGTGGTGGTGGCTATGCTGGCAAAACCAGCACAGGTGGTTATGCCGCACGTTCAGACTCGCGTCCAGAATCACGTTCTGCCCGACCAACCGATAATCGCACTGGCCCTAAATTTGCTAAACCCAAATCAGGCGCGCCACGCAAATCCTATAGCAGTAGTTAATCTTGACTCACCACAATCGTCTCCGTTCTGTATGGAATCGGGTCGATTCTGGTGGTACTTTACGCGCCAAAGGTGGTCTTCATCGTGCGCCACCCGCTTGGCAAGACTGGCTTAGTGACAGTGGCTCGCTGACCAAAAAGATTGAATTTGCTTTTGCTCAGCGTTTAGAAGTCATCGTGCTAGCCGATGAACTACAACATGTTTTACCCGAAGAATCCCGTTTATTTAAAAAACCACTGCAGCGTTGTCGCGTGCGAGAAGTGCTGCTTTGTGTTCAAGGAATACCGGTAGTGGTAGCGCGTAGCGTCATTCCAACTACTAGCTCAGGGGGACATAACCGCCGCATTTTAAAGTTGGGCAATAAGCCCTTAGGCGCAGTTTTATTTGCCAATACCTATGGCATAAGAAGCAAAACTGTCCGCCATATTGCTCGTCTCAACCGCAAACAAGCCATCTGGCGTGCTTGTCAAAAAAAATACCCTGGCCTTCCTCCGCAGTTGTGGGCCCGGCGCACGATGTATTTCCTTAACGGTCATCCGCTTTTAGTTAGCGAATTGTTTTTACCGGGTCTACTGTTAACTCCTCCACCCACTGCAAACTTGCTTTAATTAAAGCGGTGTCGCCCGACTCACAGAGTCGTACGTCACCAAAACCAATTTCGCTAGCCAGTGTCGCGATATTTTGATGTGGACATAAAGCGCTTGCCAGTTGTAAATTCAGCGCGACCTGATCTTTATCAGACTGCCCTAAATAACGTACAGCCTCCGAGGAAGTGAGTAGCCAAAGCTTTTTATCGCTAGGATTTGCCTGAATTGCTTGCCATAATGGGTTTGATTTTTCTAAAGGTACTCGGCTGTAAACCGCAAAAGTTTCTAGCTGTGCTCCCGCTGCTAATAAAGTATCGGCCAACCATTCGCGGCCGCCATCCCCTTTAAAAATAATGACCCGGCGTTCAGTCCAATCCCAATCATGTTTTTTTTGCTCTGCTTGCAATGTCTGCCATAAACCTTCTGAATCCCACTGCTGAGGATTTCGTGGCAATAAAATCATCTGGGCATCAACCCCATGTTGCAAGAGTGATTTTTTGCTACTTTCCCCCATCACCCCAACTCGCAACTGCATCGGCGCTAATTCATGCCAAGGAGCGCTGAGTAAACGCATGCCGCACTCAATGGCATTTGGGCTAACAAAAATAGCTAAATCAGCCTGACTGATTGCCGAGGGGATATCAACCTGTAATTGAAAATCAGTTTTGGGAATAATTTTAAGGAGCGGTAAGGCTAATACTTTCGTCTGCTGCGCTATTGCGTTAGGCGCTGCAGATAAGGCAGTTTGCAATTGCTCAATTAATTGTTGCGCCTGCCCAATGGGACGCGTCACAATAATGGTCGGGGCAATCGTTAAATAGCTCATGACCCAATTTAACCAAAAAGCCTAGGGTAATGGTGCAGGAATTAATGCGGCTGCACCCTGCAAAATTAAATCGTCGGCCACCTTAAGACCTAGCACTTCGGCCATCACTAAATCGACAACTGGACTGCTGGCGGCAGCTTCACAGATTTGTAACCCATCGGGGCTCGCCACAAAAGAGCGTAGCTCTAGTTGGGCCCCATTCCATACTGCATGTGCTGCTAAAGGTACCTGACAAGAGCCGCCCAATTGGCGAGATACCATGCGTTCAGCACTTACTGCCAACCAAGTAGCGGGGTCATTTAAAGGCGCTAAGATCACCCGCATCGCAGTATTGCGGGAATGAATTTCAATGCCGAGTGCACCTTGACCTGCCGCAGGCGTAAATGGATCGAGTGGCAATAGCGCTTTGATCCGCGCAGCTAAGCCTAAGCGTTTAAGGCCTGCAGCCGCCAAAATAATGGCGTGGTACTGGCCTTGATCTAATTTACCTAAACGGGTGTCTAAATTACCCCGTAAAGATTGAACCTGTAAATGTGGGTAAGAAGCGCGTAAGACCGCTTCGCGACGCAGACTTGAAGTTCCCACAATGGCGCCCTTGGGTAAATCATCAAGAGATTTGTAGTCATTCGAGACCAGGGCATCGCGCGCCTCTTCTCGTTCCATAACGCAAGCCAGCTCGAACCCCTCGGGCATATTCATCGGCACATCTTTGAGTGAATGAACCGCCAAATCAGCCCTGCCATCCTCAAGAGCGGTCTCTAATTCCTTAACAAACAGGCCTTTGCCGCCCACTTTTGAGAGTGATTGATCCAAAATCTGGTCACCTCGGGTGGTCATACCTAAAATAGTGATAGCACACTCAGGATAGAGGTTTTGTAAGCAATCACGGACATATTCGGCCTGCCACATTGCCAGCCGGCTTTCACGTGAAGCAATGGTTAAACTGAGGGGGTTAGGATTGGTCTGCATCGGAATTAAAATATCAACATAACTTGCCACAATATACTGTGTTTATGAGCTCATCTAAAAATTCCCTTGCCAATAAAGCCCAAGCCTGGTCAGGACGGTTTACAGAACCCGTTGATGCGCTGGTGCAACGCTATACCGCCTCGATTGGCTTTGACCATCGTCTTGCGCAAGTGGATATCACGGCATCCTTAGCGCATGCCGCAATGTTGGCACAACAAAAGATCATTAGCGCAGCAGACCTAGCGGCTATTGAAGCGGGTATGGCGCAGATTCGTAGTGAAATTGCCGCAGGTCAATTTCAGTGGCAACTGGCTTTGGAAGATGTGCATTTGAATATCGAAGCCCGTCTGATCGAGTTAGCTGGCGATGCTGGTAAGCGACTCCATACCGGTCGTTCACGCAACGATCAAGTAGCCACCGATTTACGACTCTTTTTACGCGCGACTATCGATGAGACGGCAGAAGCACTGACTCAACTGCGTACGGCTTTTCTCAATTTAGCCGAGCAACATGCTGCAGTCATCATGCCCGGTCATACGCACTTACAGGTGGCGCAGCCGGTTACCTTTGGGCATCACATGCTGGCTTACTATGAAATGTTTAGTCGCGATGCGAGTCGGCTGGCCGATTGTCGTAAACGCCTCAATCAATTGCCGCTGGGTGCGGCAGCTTTAGCGGGCACTAGCTATCCGATTGATCGCATGCAGGTCGCAAAAGCGCTTGGGTTTGATGGGCTTTGCCGCAATTCTTTAGATGCAGTATCTGATCGTGATTTTGCAATTGAGTTTTGCGCAGTCGCTGCCACTTGTATGATGCACATTTCACGCTTCGCCGAAGAGCTAATACTCTGGTTAAGCCCACGCTTTGGCTTTATTGATCTTCCCGATCGCTTTTGTACCGGCAGCTCCATCATGCCGCAAAAGAAAAATCCTGATGTACCTGAATTAGCACGCGGCAAAACAGGTCGGGTTTATGGTGATCTCATCGCCCTATTAACCTTGATGAAAAGCCAGCCCCTAGCCTATAACAAAGATAATCAGGAAGATAAAGAGCCGCTCTTTGATGCGGCAGATACATTGCTCGATACACTGCGTATTTTTGCCGATCTCGTCCCGCATATTGTGGTCAATGCGCCAGTGATGTTAGCGGCAGCTGAACAAGGTTTTTCTACGGCTACCGATCTAGCCGATTATTTAGTTAAAAAAGGTTTGCCATTTCGCGATGCACATGAGGCGGTAGCCCTTGCCGTGAAAACGTGCGTTAATCGGTCGTGCGCGCTTGACGAGCTCACCTTAGCTGAATTGCAAAGCGCCTGCGGCTTACAGGAGCAGCCGAATTTATTGACTGAAGATGTATTTGCTTTATTGCAAGTGCAGGGTTCAGTTGAGGCTCGTGCGCATCTCGGTGGAACTGCGCCAAAAGAAGTGCTTGCCGCTATTAAGCAAGCGCGAGCTGACTTAGCAAGCTAAGTTAGCAAGCTAACTTAGCTTAGTTGTTTTACAGCGGTAGTTTTTACGCAGTCAACGAAATATTCGCTGTGTCCATCGACCTCGCGTTTTACTAAGCCATGCACATCGGTCTCAAAACCTGGGAAGCGCTGATTAAAGTCACGGGCAAATTTGAGGTAATCAACAATACGGCGATTAAACCGCTCCCCTGGAATCAACAGAGGGATGCCCGGTGGATAAGGCGTCACCAACATGGCGGTAACGCGTCCTTCTAAATCATCAATCGATACCCGATCCACTTCCTTATGCGCCATCTTGGCCCATGCCTCAGCAGGCACCATCGCCGGCACCATATCCGAGGTATACATTTCCGTGGTCATTTTTGCAACATCATGGCTTTTATAAAAGTCATGAATTTGCGCAGAAATTTCTTTTAAGCCAATGCGCTCATACAGTGGATATTTGGCAACGAACTCAGGTAAGACTTTCCATAAGGGCTGATTTTTTTCAAAATGATCTTTAAATTGTTGTAGTTCTGTAACGAGGGTATTCCAGCGGCCCTTGGTAATGCCAATCGTAAACATAATGAAGAAAGAATAGAGTCCACACTTCTCCACAATCACGCCGTGTTCAGCTAAATATTTGGTGACAATGGCAGCCGGAATGCCCATTTCGCCAAACACCCCTTCGATATTTAAGCCGGGAGTGACTACTGTGGCTTTAATTGGGTCAAGCATATTGAAGTCAGGCGCCAAATTACCAAAGTCATGCCACTGCGCATTGGGCTGCAAGATCCAATCAGCGCGCTCACCAATACCTTCTTCCGCAATTTGGTCTGGACCCCACACCTGAAACCACCAGTCTGCGCCAAATTTTGCATCTACTTCACGCATCGCGCGGCGGAAGTCCATTGCTTCTGCAATCGACTCCTCTACCAAAGTTGTACCGCCTGGCGACTCCATCATGGCCGCTGAGACATCACAAGAAGCAATGATGGCGTACTGCGGGCTAGTTGAGGTATGCATTAAATAAGCCTCGTTAAAAGACTCGCGATCTAACTTACGCTCTTCCGCATCTTGCACTAAGACTTGCGATGCTTGCGATAATCCAGCCAACAATTTATGGGTTGATTGCGTAGAAAACAGCAAGCTCTTTTTCGGTCGCGGCTGATCCTCACCTACGGCATGCATATTTTTATAGAAGGGATGAAAAGCAGCATGGGGCAACCAAGCTTCATCAAAATGTAAAGAATCGACTTTGCCATCGAGCATGGCTTTAATCATCTCAACGTTATAAATAATACCGTCGTAGGTGCTTTGCGTTAAGGTCATGACGCGGGGAATCACATTCTTATCTTTAATGAATGGGTTGGCATCAATTTTCTTTTTAATGTTGACCCACTCAAACTCTTCTTTAGGAATGGGGCCAATAATGCCCAAATGATTACGGGTGGGCATTAAGAAAACGGGTATCGCTCCCATCATCGTAATAGCATGGATAACCGACTTATGGCAATTGCGATCAACTAACACTACATCGCCAGGAGCAACAGTGGAATGCCAAACAATTTTGTTGGACGTTGAAGTGCCGTTGGTGACAAAAAATAAATGATCGGCACCAAAAATACGGGCTGCATTGCGTTCGCTAGCCAAAACAGGTCCGGTATGATCCAAGAGTTGACCCAGTTCTTCTACCGCATTGCAGACATCGGCCCGCAACATATTCTCGCCAAAGAATTGGTGGAACATGCGTCCAACTGGACTTTTGAGAAAAGCAACGCCACCAGAATGGCCAGGACAATGCCAAGAATAAGAACCTTCCGAGGCGTAATGGGTGAGCGCCTTAAAGAACGGTGGCGATAGTGAATCGAGGTAGACCTTAGCTTCACGAATAATATGGCGCGCTACAAACTCAGGCGTATCTTCATTCATATGAATGAAGCCATGCAATTCCCGTAAGATGTCATTTGGCATATGGCGTGAAGTGCGAGTCTCGCCATACAAGAAAATCGGAATATCTTCGTTGCGTTTACGTACCTCGACAATAAAAGCGCGCAAATTATTTAACGCTGGCAATTCATTGCTCTCAGAGTCAGTTAAAAACTCTTCATCGTCAATCGACAAAATAAAACAGGAGGCCCGCGAGGCTTGCTGGGCAAATGAAGTGAGATCGCCATAGCTGGTCAGGCCAATCACTTCGATGCCTTCGCCCTCAATTGCTTCTGCTAGATCGCGAATGCCAGAACCGGAAATATTTTCGGAACGAAAGTCTTCATCAATAATAATAATTGGAAAGCGAAATTTCATGGCGACTTTCTAATGCGTTGTTAAGACTGCTTAG
>JBAXGQ010000072.1:0-8452 GCA_037139315.1 Burkholderiaceae bacterium | reverse complement strand
ACCTCAAAGAACAGGGTAAACAAATTCTCTGGGCACCCGACCGTCATTTGGGACATTACATTCAAGCGCAAACTGGAGCTGATATGTTGCTCTGGAATGGCGCCTGCATTGTGCATGATGAATTTAAAGCCACTGAGCTGGAATTATTACGTTTGCAATATCCCGCTGCACAAATATTAGTTCACCCAGAATCACCGGCTGCAGTTATCGCACTTGCGGATATGGTGGGCTCGACTTCTGCCATGATTAAGGCTGTTGTTGAAGGCTCTGCTAATGAATACATTGTCGCCACCGATAAGGGCATCTTGCACCGCATGCGGCAATTAGCGCCGCATAAAAAACTCATCGAAGCCCCTACTGCCGGCACTAGCGCGACCTGCAAAAGTTGTGCCAATTGTCCGTGGATGGCGATGAATGGCCTGCAAGGCATTCTTGATGCGCTAGAAAATCAAACGGGTGAAGTGTTCATTGAGGAAGCCACGAGAATAAAAGCCCTTACTTGCATCGACCGTATGCTTGATTTTACGAGCCATAACGCTGATTTATTGGCTAAAGCCCAACATGGCTTTGTCAAACATATTGGCGCAGCTTAAGGTTTACTTGCGATCTCATGTTTGATACCAACGAAACTTTAGAGCAAGCCCGTACGCGCAATATTCAAGATGCCTTGAGGGAAGATATTGGCATTTGCGATTGGACTGCACAACTTGTACCCAGCAAAATAGGTAGAAGCCAGCTAAGCGTGCGCCAAAAAGCCGTGCTCTGTGGCAAGTCTTGGTTTGAAGGCACCATCCAATCGCTTGATCCGAAAGCCGTACTGACTTGGTTTTATCAAGAGGGTGATTGGATGGTAGCCGATACCCCAGTATGCGAAATTAAGGCCGATGTTCGCGCCTTATTATCGGCAGAGCGAACCGCAATTAACTTTCTACAGACCCTCTCTGCGACCGCAACGAATACTAAAAAATATGTTGAAGCGATTGTTGGATTAAGTCCAAACCCCAATAGCTGTGTTGTACTTGATACCCGCAAAACCTTGCCAGGCTTACGTCAAGCGCAAAAATATGCAGTACGCATTGGCGGTGGAGAAAACCAACGCATGGCTTTGTGGGATGGCATTTTGATCAAAGAAAATCACATCGCCGCTGCTGGCAGCATTCGTGCAGCGCTTGATGCCGCAGAAAAACTCAATGCAGGAGTCAGTATTCAGATTGAAGTAGAAAATCTAGCCGAACTAGATGAAGCAATCAAAGCAGGTGCTAAAAATATTTTGATTGATAACTTCTCAATTGAAAAAATGCATAAAGCGGTTGCCATTAATCAAGGCAGAGCCCAATTAGAGGCATCAGGCGGTATTGGTATCGAGCTAATGCGTGCTATTGCAGCATCAGGGGTAGATCGAATTTCCCTTGGCAAACTGACCAAAGATGTGCAGGCCGTTGATTTTTCAATGCGGATACTAGCTTAAGCAGCCTAGCTAAATTAAGCCTGCTGCTTAGGTGTCAAAATTGTTGGATAAGATACTGCCCCCGCATTAGGGTAGTCGCGGCTATAGTGCAAACCCCGGCTTTCTTTACGCATCAAAGCCGATTTCACAATCAGCTCAGCACAATCCAACAGATTGCGTAATTCAATTAAGTCGCGGGTCACTTTAAAGTTAGCATAGTATTCCTGCACTTCATGATGCAATAACTCTATACGATGTAAAGCACGCTCAAGCCGTTTGGTTGTCCGCACAATACCAACATAATTCCACATCAAGGAGCGTAATTCGTCCCAATTATGCGCAATCACTACTTGCTCATCGGCATTTTCAACTTGGCTTTCGTCCCATAAAGGTAGCGCTGGCAAGTCAGGCGTAACAGCTAAATCAATATCAGCAGCAGCTGCTTTACCAATCACAACGCATTCTAATAATGAGTTACTTGCTAAGCGATTAGCCCCGTGTAAGCCAGTATAAGTAGATTCGCCTACGGCGTATAAACCTGGTAAATCAGTATGGCCACGCAAATCGGTCACCACCCCACCGCAAGTGTAATGGGCAGCAGGCACCACTGGAATAGCTTGCTGGGTAATATCAATTCCCAGACTTAAGCAACGCGCATAAATCATGGGAAAATGTTCTTGAATAAACGCCGCATCTAAATGTGTAGCATCTAAATTAACATGGTCTAAGCCATATTTTTTCATTTCAAAATCGATGGCGCGCGCGACAATATCACGCGGTGCTAATTCATTACGCGCATCGTGTTCAGGCATAAAACGTAAACCTTGGGTAGCACCGCCTTCAGGTAACTTGAGCAAGCCGCCCTCTCCACGCAAGGCCTCAGTAATTAAAAAAGTGCGGTCACTAGGGTGATATAAGCAAGTAGGATGAAACTGAATAAATTCCATATTACCTACGCGGCACCCAGCGCGCCAAGCCATGGCGATGCCATCACCAGTAGCAGTATCGGGATTACTGGTATAGCGATAGACCTTACCGACCCCGCCGGTTGCTAAAACAACGGCTTTAGCCGCAATTGTTTCAACTTTCGCATGATTAATATCTAAGGCATAAACGCCATAGCAACGATTCGGTAATTTTTTTCTATCCTTAGGGGATAAGTGTCGATTGGTAATGAGGTCGAGCGCAATCCAATGTTCAATTAAGCGAATATTCGGATGCGACCGAGCTTGATCTAAGAGCACCTCATGAATTGCCTTGCCTGTAGCGTCAGCAGCATGCGCGATACGGCGATGACTATGACCACCTTCGCGAGTTAAGTGCAAACCTAGTGGGCCCGCCTCATCCGTAGTAAAAGGCACGCCTTGATCAACAAGCCACTGTATTGCGGCGGCACTCTCTTCCGCAATATACCGCGCAGTTGTTTCATCCACTAAACCTGCGCCAGCGTTTAAGGTATCGGCAACGTGCGCATCAACACTGTCGGCTTGATCTAACACGCCAACAATCCCGCCTTGCGCCCATGCAGTAGCGCCCTCACCCAAGCTACGCTTAGCCATCACAATCACGGCTTGGGTTTTGGCAAGATGCAGAGCCACTGTGAGCCCTGCTAAACCAGCGCCAATAATCAGCACTGGCAATTCAGCGTTTTTTTGCAATGCCGTATCCACTTTAGGTGTGCGCTGCTACCTTGTCACTCAATATTTCATCGTTGGTACCGTAACCCAATTTAACTGCAGCAACACCACCTTTAATTACAGAAACAGCGCAATACTTAAACTCAGGTATTTTGCCAAAGGGATCTAATGCAGCGTTAGTAATTAAGTTAGCCGCAGCCTCGTAATACGCAAAGGGAATAAAGATTGCACCACGCGGAGTGCCATCATCACGCCGCACATGAATTGCAATTGTGCCGCGCCGTGAAGCAACCGTGACTACATCACCTGTTGTCACGCCTAATTGCACCATATCATCCCCACAGAGTGAGACAGTCGCCATCGGCTCAATCGTATCCAGAATAGTCGCACGTCGCGTCATACTGCCGGTATGCCAATGCTCTAGCTGCCGACCCGTAATTAAAACGAAAGGATATTCATCATTTGGACGTTCATCCGCAGGAATAATATCCGCTGGAACTAGCTTTACCTTGCCATCTGCCGTTGGAAAAGCATCATTAAATACAATCGGTCGGCCTGGATCCTCAAGGCTTAAGCAGGGATAAGTAACGCTCGATTCACGCTCTAAACGATCCCAAGTAATGCCTTTAATTGCTGCGTGCATCGCTTGACGCATTTCATCAAACACTTCTGCAACACCCGCATCAGGCCCCGCATATTTCCAATTGAGACCCATGCGTTTAGCCAACTCTTGCAAAATCCATAAATCGGGTTTTGCCTCACCTGGCGGATGAATCGCACGCTTACCCATTTGCACCATGCGATCGGTATTGCTCACTGTGCCAACTTTTTCTGGCCAAGCACTCGCTGGCAAGACCACATCGGCCAATAAAGCTGTTTCAGTCATAAAGATATCCTGCACTACTAAATGCTCTAGCGAAGCCAAAGCATGACGTGCATGATTTAAATCCGGATCACTCATGGCAGGATTCTCGCCCATGATGTACATGCCACGAATTTTATCGGGATCACTATCCGGTGCCAAGATCTTTTCCATGATCTCAACCACGGTATACCCGGGCTTAGACTCTAATGGAGTCTTCCAAAATTTCTCAAACCAATCATGCGCGTTAGTATTATCCACCCGCTGGTAATTGGGGAACATCATCGGAATTAAACCAGCATCACTAGCGCCCTGAACATTGTTTTGTCCGCGTAAGGGATGCAAGCCTGAACCTGGCTTACCAATTTGACCTGCAATCGTCGATAAAGCAATTAAGCAGCGGGCGTTATCGGTACCATGCACGTGCTGACTAATGCCCATACCCCATAAAATCATTGCCGACTTCGTAGTCGCAAACTCGCGCGCTACTTCACGTAATGTTTCTGGTGGAATACCGCAGATAGGCGCCATTAATTCGGGGCTATATCCCTGCACATTTTCTTTGAGGGCTTCAAAATTATTGGCCCGATTCTTAATAAATTCCTGATCGCACAAACCTTCTTCAATGATGGTGTAGATCATTGCATTTAACATCGCCACATCGGTATCAGGCTTAAATTGCATGATGCGCCACGCATGCTTTCCCATTTGTGTCACACGTGGGTCAGCTAACACCACCTTAGTACCGCGTTTAGCGGCATTTTTAAACCAAGTAGCTGCAACTGGGTGATTTACTGTTGGGTTTGAGCCAATCAATAAAATCATCGTGGAATTTTCCACATCATTGACTTGATTGCTAACGGCCCCTGAACCCACGCCCTCTAATAATGCAGCTACGCTAGACGCATGACATAAGCGGGTGCAATGATCAACGTTATTGTTGCCAAAGCCAGTGCGCACTAGTTTTTGAAATAAATAAGCTTCTTCATTACTGCCTTTAGCGGAGCCAAAACCAGCCAAGACCTTACGGCCATATTTTTCATTGAGGCCCTTTAATTTACTCGCTGCAACATCTAGAGCCTCTTCCCAAGTCGCTTCACGGAAAATACTGGACCAATCATTGGGATCTTGCGTCGCAGTTTCATCCTTAGGAACACCCGCCTTACGAATCAATGGTTTAGTCAGGCGCTGTGGACTATGAATGTAATCCATACCAAAGCGGCCCTTCACACATAAACGGTTGTGATTAGCAGGGCCATCACGACCATCGACACTAACAATCACATTATCTTTAATGTTGTAAGTAATTTGGCAGCCAACACCGCAAAATGGGCAAACGGAATCAACTTTACTGTCCACTTTTTGTGAACCGATTAACCCTTTAGGCATCAATGCGCCGGTGGGGCAAGCTTGGACACACTCACCACAGCCTACACAAGTACTCTCGCCCATGGGGTCGTTCAAATCAAATACGATTTCACTATGGTTACCACGCATTGCGTAACCAATCACATCATTTACTTGTTCATCACGACAACCCCGCAAGCAACGATTACATTGAATGCAAGTATCTAAGTTCACTGCCATGGCAGGATGCGAAATATCTGCCTTCGGTTGCTCACGACGCAGCGCCTTTAATTCTGGGCGAACGGTGACATCCATTTGCTTAGCCCAGCTACTTAACTCGCCAAACTGCATGCTCTCGTCATCACCGATCCACTTATAGCCTTTATCGGGCATATCCGAGAGGAGCATTTCTAAAACTAATTTCTGGCTTTTAACAGCACGTTCACTTTGGGCCTTGACTTCCATGCCAGCAGTGGCATTACGACAGCAACTTGGGGCTAAAGTCCGCTCGCCATTAATTTCAACTACGCAGGCACGACAATTGCCATCCGGTGCGTAACCATCTTTAAAGCACAAATGGGGGATATCAATGCCATGGCGTTTAGCTGCTTTTAAAATCGTTTCGCCATCATAAGCAATGATTGTTTTGCCATCGAGCTTGAACTCAACCGTTTGTAATTCGAGTTCCTGCGGATTTACGGGCGCGTTCATGCAATCTCCTGCGGGAAGTATTTTTGGACACAACGAATCGGATTCGGTGCAGCTTGACCCAAGCCACAAATCGAGGCATCAACCATGACAGTAGCCAAATCTTCTAAAGTCGATTGATCCCACTGCTTGGCCTGCATTAAAGTAGCTGCCTTGCCTGTACCTACACGACAAGGTGTACATTGTCCGCAACTCTCATGCTCAAAAAAGTGCATGATATTTAAAGCGGCATTACGAGCGCTATCTTGCTCACTCAACACCATCACTGCTGCAGAGCCAATAAAGCAACCATAGGGCTGCAGCGTATCAAAATCGAGTGGAATAGTATTCATCGTCGCTGGCAAAATGCCACCCGATGCACCACCTGGTAAATAGGCATAGAACGTCTGTCCAGCCTCCATACCGCCACAGTAATTGTCAATCAACTCTTGAATCGTAATGCCTGCAGGTGCCAACTTAACTCCGGGCTCTTTTACTCTGCCGCTAACGCTAAAGCTACGCAAGCCTTTACGCCCATTCAAACCAAATGAACTAAACCACTCAGGACCACGCTGCACAATATCACGCACCCAATACAGTGTTTCCATATTGTGCTCAAGGGTAGGACGTCCAAATAAGCCAACTTGAGCAATATAAGGTGGACGCATTCTTGGTTCACCGCGTTTACCTTCAATGCTTTCGATCATCGCTGACTCTTCGCCGCAAATATAGGCTCCAGCACCCCGGCGCAATTCAATTCTCGGTAACGCGCATGGTGGGTTCGCTTGTAGCTTGGTTAATTCAGCCTGGAGTAATTCACGGCAGCCATGATATTCATCGCGTAAATAGATATAACAAGTCTCGATACCAACGACTTGAGCGGCAATCAGCATGCCCTCTAAAAAACGATGCGGATCCCGCTCTAAATAAGTGCGATCTTTAAAGGTGCCAGGCTCGCCTTCGTCAATATTCACTGCCATTAATTTTGGTGCGGCTTGGTCTTTCACGATCCGCCACTTGCGGCCGGCAGGAAAGCCTGCACCACCCAAGCCACGTAAACCAGAATTTTCCATGGCTACCAACACAGCCTCAGGACTGTGCTTACCCGTACTCACATCAATTGCTAATTGGTAGCCGCCTTTAGCGCGATAAGCCTCGTAACCAACATAAGCTGGCGACATCGGCTGATTAGTGCCTTGCGGAGAAATACTCTTCTCCACATAATTAATGGGATTGAAATCGCCATCATTTTTGCCCATCGGCTGGTGTGTCGATTTAGTTTCAACTGCAGCAACTACTTTATCTACTGAAGCAAACAAAACGGGATATTGCGATACCACGGCAATAGGGGCTTGTTCACACCGTCCCACGCAAGGCGCAGGAATCACTTTGACATTCGCAAAATTGGTACCTTCGCCCAAAACTTTTGGCAAACGCGCTAATAAATCTTGTGCGCCATGTAATTCACACGAGAGGCCATTGCAAACCCGCACGGTAATTTCCGCAACAGGGTCATCACCACGGACTACTTCAAAGTGATGGTAGAAAGTTGCAACCTCATACACTTCTGCCATCGATACATTAATAACTTTAGATAAGGCGACTAAATGCCGATCATGCAAAGCCCGATACTCATCATTCAACTGGTGTAAATATTCAATTAATAAGTCCCGCCGATAAGGCGCTAGACCGATTAATTGCTGCACTTCAGAAACAGAAATATCATCAGGCTGGCGGCCCTTCATTTTGCTTTTTTGACGAATGCGCTGCCTTAAGTCATCAATGGTTGCCACCGCAACAGCCTTCATTTCACCAGCAGGTTTGGGATGATTCATTAGTCCTAATCTTTATTTATTAACGTCGTAATAGCAAAGTCAATCAAAGTGAGTCTGAAAACGCATCGTTCTATTGTATTAGATTTATAAATCATTTGATAAATAACGAACTCAGAGAGTAATTAATTATTGAGGAATTGAACCTAAAATCTCTTGACTAAGCTCAAACTAAGCGAAATGCCTGAAAAGAATACGATAAATTTAAGGGTTAACCCCTAAATAACCCACTACTTTGAGTCGGTTGACTGAAAACCTTGGTTGCTAGGTAAGAAGGTATTGCTGTAATCGGCATTACGCTCGCGAATCCGCACAGTGACACAATTGTTGTAATCTGCTGACCCTGCCCGGTAACCGGCTCCAGCGCAATCTTCCTGGGCAGCCTCTTGAATTGAACCGCAGGAAATGAGGCCCAAGGGAATAAGAAAAATACCAAGCTTAGTTAATTGGCGCAATTAACCCGCCCACTGCTTAGCAAAATAAACACCGATTAACACCACAATGGCAACACATACAGGCATGAGGTAGAAAGCCACGATGCCGACAGCCTCTTCTTGTTGTTCTTTACCAAATTCAGGTTTGTCTGAGGGCGAATTAGTCATTTGTAGCTCCAAAGTAAGTTCAATTGTTCATGAGCAGA
>JBAXGQ010000071.1:0-8574 GCA_037139315.1 Burkholderiaceae bacterium | reverse complement strand
GCTAACAATAAACCGACTCGCCGATTACGGGATAAATCACCTGTTGCGGTCAAAATTAAATCGCCCACGCCAGTTAGACCCATACAGGTTTCGGGCTGACCTCCTGCTGCCTTTACTAAACGCATCATTTCGGCTAAGCCACGAGTTAATAAGGCCGCACGCGCATTTAGTCCTAAACCAAGACCATCGCCAATTCCAGCAGCAATCGCAATGACATTTTTGACTGCGCCACCAAGTTCAACCCCAATTAAATCTTCGCTCGCATAAATACGCACGTTGTCATGATGAAAGGCATTCTGCACACTAGTGCATAAGCTATTTGAAGCGCTGGCAATCGTTAGGGCGCACGGCAGACCAAGCGCCATTTCACCTGCAAAGCTGGGTCCCGTCAACGATCCATACGTATGCGGAATATTCCGCCCATGGGCTTGCAATTCACGTGCGACCAATTGATGTGGCAATAAGGTTGTTTTAGGTTCAAGCCCCTTGCATAACCAAACAATCTGTAAAGGGCAAGTTGCTATTTCTGCTATACGCCGCACTGATGCAGCGAGTCCGCTGATGGGCGTGGCAATCACCACTAAATCCTCTGGATCCAGACGCCGAATCGCCTGTTCAAAATTATCGCTAATTTCCACTGCGCTGGACAAAGCAATGCCAGGTAGATGTGAAAGATTTTCTTTATGCTGCCGAAGTACCTCTGCTTGGGAAGTGCTTCTAGTCCATAAACAAACTGCATGATCCGGCAAGTGTCGTGCTGCTTGCACCGCGATAGCCGTTCCCCAGGCGCCTGCTCCAATGACAGTTAGCTTCATGAGCTTAACGTGTACGTGAATTAGTTAGGGAGAATAATTTTGCTCTTTTCAGCATCCGCATTACTCTCAGCGGCGCCTTTAGACCCTTCGCTTGCTTGGGCTAAACGTTGCTCGTACATGGCATGAAAATTGATCTCTGCCAAATGAATTGCTTGAAATCCTGCACGACTGACGATATCGGCAATATTGGAACGTAAATAGGGGTACAAAATCGTCGGGCAAGCAATTGCTAGCATCGGTTCAACTTGCTCAGGGGGGATATTTTTAAATTCAAAAATACCCGCTTGTTTTGCTTCAATTAAAAATAGTGTCTTCCCGTCTACGCGCGCCGTAATCGTGCCTGATAACATCACCTCAAATAACTCATCACTTAAAGGTGCAATACCTATATCAACCTCGACCTGCATTTGGGGTTCAGCCTGTACCAACAAAATTGCTGGGGTGTTTGGCTGCTCAAGCGAAAGATCTTTTAAATAGATGCGCTGAATTTGAAAAGAAGGTTCAGTCGAATTTTGTTCGCTCATATTATGTATTCCGTTCGTTTAGTTATTTCAATAAGCCATCGAGTTCGCCAGCTCGATCGAGAGCCACCAAATCATCGTACCCACCTACATGACGCTCGCCAATAAAAATTTGGGGAACTGTGCGGCGACCCGTACGCGACATCATTTCTTCACGTTGCGTGGCGTCAACATCAATTAAAATTTTCTGCAAGTGATTCACCCCTTTTTTTTGTAATAACTTTTCAGCCATTACGCAATATGGGCAAACTTGGGTGCTGTACATCATTACTGGTGTCATTGGCTTTACCTTAAATGCTTACTTTACTAAAGGTAAGTTAGCCGTTTGCCAGGCCTTTAATCCACCATCGAGCATGGCAACTTCAGCAAAGCCCATTTTTCTGAGTAGCTGAGCAGCTTTACGCGACTCATTGCCGCTTTGACAAACCAAAATAAGGGGTAATTTACGATCTAATTTCAAGCGCTCGAGATCACTTGATAGTTTGCTAAAGGGAAGGTTTTTGGCATTCGGCAGGTGACCTGCCTGAAACTCACTTGCTCCCCTTAAATCGAGCACGGACGCCTTACGACGATTGATCCAAGTAGTGGCCTCAGCCACAGAAAGCCCAGCCCCACTAATTAGTGTCGAAAGAGTAGGCATAAATAACGCCAAGCCTGCAGCCGCCATCACGCCGATAAGTGCTAAATTGTCGGTTTGCATTAAAAAGTTCATCCTCTGATTATAGAATGGCTCTATGAAACAACTTGTCCTTATTCGCCACGGTGAATCTGCTTGGAACCTGGAAAACCGTTTTACGGGCTGGATGGATGTTGACCTTACCCCCAATGGCAGCGCTCAAGCACTGGCTGCTGGTGATGCCCTCAAGCAGGCAGGCTATGAGTTTGATATTGCCTATACCTCAGTTTTACGCCGTGCCATTCGTACTTTATGGCACGTACAAGATGCCATGGACCTGATGTGGCTTCCCACAGTACATAGCTGGCGGCTCAATGAGCGCCATTATGGGGCGCTTACTGGCCTCAATAAAGCAGAAACCGCAACCCAATATGGGGCTGAGCAAGTCCATATTTGGCGTCGCTCCTTTGCTATTCGACCGCCTTTATTGGCTTTAGAAGATGAGCGTAGCTCGCATTTAGATGCACGTTATCGAAAGCTCGATCCCAACGAAATTCCCCGTGGTGAGTGCCTGCAAGACACCATAGCGCGGGTCTTGCCTTTATGGCATGAATCGATTGCGCCAGCCTTGAAGTTGGGAAAACGGGTTTTGCTGGTAGCGCATGGAAATAGCATTCGGGCCTTAATGAAGCACCTTGATAACATTTCTGCCGAAGCCATCATGCAGCTCAATATCCCCAATGGCAAGCCGATTGTTTATGAGCTCGACGATGACTTGCAGCCACTACAGCATTTTTATGTAGAGTAGAGCAAAATGGATGCTCTATTTCTACCGCATGCCTCTATCTAGACCTCTTTACGAATTCAAACTATGCGCCGTTTATTTAAAAATCTTGCTCTTATTCTCATTGGATTAATTGCTGGTATTGCTGCGACTATTCAGCTGTCCGCAACAGCCCAACAAAATACTGCTTTACCTCTAGATGAATTGCGTAACCTCTCTAATGTATTTGCCCAAATTAAACGGGAGTACGTCGAGCCAATTGAAGATAAACAGCTCTTAACTGATGCTGTAAAAGGCATGGTTAGTAGTCTTGATCCCCATTCTTCGTATTTAGATAAAAAAGATTTTTCAGAAATGCAAGAGCAGACTACTGGTAAGTTTGCCGGCCTTGGTATTGAAATTACTGCAGAAGATGGCTTAGTTAAAGTGCTGAATCCAATTGAAGATAGTCCTGCAGCTCGGGCAGGCTTGCAAGCTGGTGACCTCATCACCCGCCTCGATGACAAACCCGTGCGTGGTATGACTTTAGATAAAGCCGTACGCACTATGCGTGGTGAGCCTGGCACTAAAATTACCTTAACGGTATTTCGTAAAAGCGAAGATCGCACCTTTCCTGTCACTATTACACGTGCAGAAATTAAGGTGCAGTCGGTCAAAGCAAAAATTTTGGATAACGATATTGCCTGGGTTCGGGTCACTAGTTTTCAGGAGCGTACTGTTCCCGATTTAGCTAAACGATTGACCGAAATTAGTATTCAAGATCCTAAATTAAAAGGTTTAGTGCTAGATTTACGCAATAACGGCGGAGGCCTTTTGCAAGGGGCTGTAGGCGTTGCGGCAGCTTTTTTACCAGCGGGTGCAGTCATAGTTTCTACCAAAGGTCAGGCAGCCGATTCAAAACAGGTTTTTAATGCCACTCCTGAAACCTATCGGCTCAGCGAAAGCGCTGATCCACTTGCTTCGGTGCCGGCAATATTCAAAAAAATACCGATGGTGGTATTGGTTAATGCCTATTCAGCATCTGCCTCAGAAATTGTGGCGGGCGCTTTGCAAGATTACAAACGGGCAACGATTATTGGGAAGACTAGCTTTGGTAAAGGATCAGTACAAACAGTCCGCCCCCTCAGTAACGACTCAGCTTTAAAAATAACTACCGCCTATTACTACACTCCGAATGGGCGCTCTATTCAGGGTTTTGGCATTAAGCCCGATATTCCGGTTGATCAAAATAAGGATGGCGATCCTGATGATGTTTTGATTACCCGCGAAGTGGACAGTGAAAAACATTTGCGTAATAAACAATCGTCTGAGGATGCTTTAATTAAAGACCGCGAAAAACGTCGTCTGGAAGAAATGCAACGCATCGAAGAAAAGAATGCCACTAAAACGCCTGCGGAACGCGATAAAGATAAAGCAAAAAAACCCACTGAATTAGGTGGTAGTGACGATTTTATGTTGCAGCAGGCTGTCGCTTTTCTTAACGGTAAAACAGTCATTCGTTCCTCCTCCAAGCTCGAGTAGATCCACATCCGATTAGCATGAACGACGAGCAGTTACTGCGTTATTCGCGCCACCTTCTTTTAGAAGAAATTGATATTGAGGGCCAAGAAAAGCTGCTAGCAGCTCATGTACTGGTGATTGGCGCAGGTGGCCTTGGCTCTGCTGCTGCCCCTTACTTAGTCGCTGCTGGTATAGGCCGTGTTTCCTTGATTGACCCCGATACCGTTGAGCTAAGCAATCTTCAGCGCCAAGTAATGCATTCCCAAGATCAAATTAGTAAGTTGAAGGTTGCTTCTGGCAAAGCATTTTTAACCCGTCTGAACAGCGATACGGTTATCGAGACCTACGCTGAAAAGGCAACCCCATCTTGGTTGGCGCTGTTACTGCCAGAGGTTGATGTAGTTCTAGATTGCACCGATCAATTCAGTACGCGCCAACAAATTAATAAAGCCTGTTTTGAACATCAGGTACCCTTAGTTTCTGGCTCTGCTTTAGGATTTGATGCGCAAGTTAGCGTCTTTGATTTTAAAAATCCGCACTCGCCTTGCTATGCTTGTATTTTTCCCCCCGATAGCAATCCAAGCGAAACGAACTGCGCGAGCATGGGTGTATTTTCACCCCTAGTTGGAATTATTGGTAGCCTGCAAGCCGCTCAAGCACTACAACTATTAATCGGCTTTGGTCAGCCATTAGTTGGCCGCTTACTGCTGTGGAATGCCTTGAATACCCGCATTGATGAAGTACAAGTAAGCAAAAATACATCTTGCCCAGTGTGTCATGCTTAATTCAATTAAGGCAAAACCATTTTTATGCTGCCATCAGCCGTGCCATGGCCAGCGCTTGTTCATCTGTCTCTAAAGCCTCTAAAACCGGCGCTAAATGGGCCTTCAACTTGCCAACATTAGCATGTAAAAGTTCCCGCTTAACCAACAATAGTTGACTAAAATGCATTGAAAAATCGGTGAGGCCCATAGCGAGTAAAAGCTTAGTTAGCTCGGGGTCACCCGCCATCTCACCGCAAACTGAAACTGGAATTTTGGCCAATTGTGCCTGCTTAATGATGTGGGTTAGTAAGTACAGCACCGCTGGATGTAAATGATCATAGAGATGGGCAACTGCATGATCTGCCCGATCAATAGCAAGGGTATATTGAATTAAATCGTTCGTGCCAATAGAAATAAAATCAAAATAGCGAATAAATAATGGCAAAGCTAAGGCCGCAGCAGGAATTTCAATCATGGCGCCCACTTGGATCTGGAGATCAAAGATTTGGCCGCGAGCGATAAGCTGTTGTTTAGCCTTTTCTATTAAACGAAAAGTCTCATGAATTTCTTTCGCATGCGCCAGCATCGGGATCATGATTTGCACTTGTCCATGCGCCGAGGCGCGCAAAATAGCGCGTAATTGCTCTAAAAAAATTTCTGGTTCCGCTAGTGACCAGCGAATTGCTCTCAACCCTAGTGGGGAGGTCCCCGTTTGCAATAAGTCATTGCTATCGCCAAGTGGCTTATCTGCACCAATATCGATAGTGCGAATATTGACCGGTAAACCATGCATTAAATCGACTACGCGACGATATTCTTGATACTGATGCTCCTCGTCCGGCAGGATTTGATTGTGATCCATAAATAGAAATTCAGAACGAAATAAGCCAATACCGATAGCACCTAATTCAATGGCACGAATCGCATCCTCTGGTAGTTCTGTATTAGCAAATAATTTAATTGGTACGCCATCTTCGGTAACTGTTCGTGAAAACTTCAAAGCTTGTAATGCTTGGCTATTTTCGATCGCCCTTGCTTGCAGAGCACGATACTCAATTAAGAGGCTTTCATCTGGTGCTACAACCACGAGCCCGCGCTCGCCATCAATAATGAGCCAATCCCCATGGCGAATCATTTCACTTGCGTGCCGAACACCCAAGACAGCCGGTATTTCAAGGCTTCGCGCCACAATTGAGGTATGTGAAGTCTTACCGCCCAGATCGGTAACGAACCCGAGAAAACGGGTATTTTTAAAACGCAACATATCGTGCGGTGCGATATCGTGCGCCACGATAATGGCATCACTAAAAACATTTTCTGGTGCTAAAACATCTTGGATTTCTTGTTGCTGCTCACTCAAAGCCTTTAAAACCCGTTCTACTACCTGACGAATATCATGAGCACGTTCTTTTAAATATTGATCTTCCATTTCAGAAAACTGTTTGAGCAAATCATTTAATTCACTCGTGAGCGCCCAAGCTGCATTTAAGCCTTGGGTGCGAATTAGTTGCAGTGGCTTTTCAACTAAGGCAGGATCTGTCAGGATCATGGCGTGGACATCAATGAAGGCAGCCATTTCTTGCGGCGCATCTTTAGGTAGGCCCGCGCGCAATTCCTGCAACTCACAGCGAACTTGATCGAAAGCCAAAAGGAGTTTCTTTGCTTCCGCCTCTTCGCTACCGGAATCAATTAAATGGTGGCTAACCTCTAAGGCGGCGCGTGAAATGAGTACTGCTTGCCCAATCGCAATTCCCTTCGAGGCTGGAATACCATGCAAGGCAAAGGTCACTTATTCGCCCTCCCCAAACCGATTGTTAATTAACTCTTGTAGTGCTAGTAGCGCTTCATCAGCCTGTTCGCCAACGGTTTCCAAAGTAACCGTACTACCTATTCCAGCAGCTAACATCATCACGCCCATAATACTTTTTGCGTTGACTTGTCGACCATCCCGCGCCAAGTAAACTTCGCAAGGAAATTCACCCGCTAATTGCGATAACTTAGCCGAAGCGCGCGCATGCAATCCTAACTTATTAATAATTTTAATTTCGACGCTTGGCATTACCTATCCTCAGAGGCGGTGTTAAGAAAATTGGTATTAACGCCAATGCGTAAAATGCCATTTTGGCCACCCTGTAAGGTTTTTTTGGCTAATTCCTCTAAGTCTTCTTGGCGATAAGAGACTGCGCGCATAAGCATCGGTAAATTTAATCCGGTTAAAACAATGATCGGTGAAAGTGGCTTACCAGCCAACTGGATTTGACCTATCAAACGTGTCGCTACATTGGAAGGTGTTGCGCCCATAACATCGGTTAATACCAAAATACCATTACCCATATCTACTGCTTTTGCTGCTGCGAGCACCCTGTCGAAGCTGACTTTGGCGTCCTCGTATGGCGGAATATCAACGGCCTGAATTTTTTCTGGGAGCGAGCCAAAAGTTTGCTCTGCAAATCCCAGCATGGCTGAGGCTAAAGGTGTATGGGCAACAATGACAATTCCGGGCATAACACTCCAAAGTTCGCTTAAGTTAATTCTTTCTCTAATGCCTGTAACCAAAACTGAGCAACGTCAAGGCCAGTTTGTTCCGTAATTTCGACAAAGCAAGTAGGGCTAGTAACATTAATTTCAGTCAGATATCCCCCAATTAAGTCTAGGCCCACTAAAAAAAGGCCCCTTTCCCATAGTATCGGCGCCAAATACTCAGCCACCGCTTTCTCTTGATCGCTCAATAGCATCGCTACACCTTTGCCACCAGCGGCGAGGTTTCCTCTTATTTCGGTACCCTGCGGAATGCGGGCTAAGGCATATGGCACCACCTGACCCGCGATCAATAAAACCCGTTTATCGCCGGCAATAATCTGCGGTAAAAACTGTTGCACCATCAGCGTACGTTGACCATTCTCGCCTAAGGTTTCAACGATGCTCGCCAAATTTAAGCCATCTGGACCAACCCTAAAAACGCCTCTGCCACCCATGCCATCTAAAGGCTTAAGCACGATATCGTGGTGTTCAGCATGAAATGCAGAAATTGCAGCAAGTTCACGCGTAACTAAAGTGGGCGGAATGAAAGAAGCAAACTCGGTAATAGACAGTTTTTCGGATTGATTGCGTAATGCACTTGGCTCATTGAATACCCGTGCACCCTGACGCACTGCTGCTGATAGTATCCAGGTGGCATTCAAATATTCAACATTAAATGGCGGATCTTGACGCATGAGTACCGCAGTAAAACGATCTAAAGTGCACACCTCACTAATGCCTAGCTTATACCAAGAAGTACTAGTAGGCTGAAGTGAAATTGTGTAACAGTCGGCAAATGCAAAGCCGGCCTGCCAAAATAATTGCCGACTTTCGGTATACCAAAGTCGATGACCAGCAGCTTGCGCAGCGCGCATCATTGCCACAGTAGAATCTTTTTGCAACTTTAAGGCAGCTAATGGATCGCCAATGAATAAAAAATCCATTATTTACAGCACCTCGGCGTTAGGATCAGTTCTCTCTAACTCTAATGAAGCTGCCAATAAAGCGAGGCGCGCTACAACCCCATACAAGTAGAAACGGTTAGGGGCAGCGC